>JBJELS010000186.1:0-9529 GCA_051879275.1 Lachnospiraceae bacterium | reverse complement strand
AGGAAAGGAGAGCAAGAGGGCCCTACAGCAATCTGCAGGATTTTATTACCCGGGATGAAAAGGGTGAGCTGAATAAGCGGGTAATTGAAAACTGCATTAAGGCCGGTGTCTTTGACAGTCTGGGAGGAACCAGAAAGCAGTATATGAGTGTATATATACAGATTCTGGAGCATATTCACCAGGATAAGAAGAACAATATGGCCGGACAGCTTTCTCTCTTTGATTTGGTTGAAGAGGAGGATAAAAAGGACTTCGATATCCAGATGCCCGAGGTGGGAGAATATTCCAGAGAGATGCTGTTGTTTTTTGAAAAAGAAGTATTGGGAATTTATATCAGCGGGCATCCTTTAGAGGAGTATGAACAGCTGTGGAGAAAACAGATTACTAATACTACGGCAGATTTTTATCGCAGTGAGGAAACCGGTGAGGTATCCGTGAAAGAAGGAAGCATGGTGACCATCGGAGGAATGATTACGGATAAAAAAATCAAATATACAAAGAATAATCAGGTGATGGCTTTTTTGCAGGTAGAAGATTTGGTGGGAAGCATTGAAGTGGTAGTTTTCCCCAGAACCTATGAAAAGTATTCAGACCGGATTGTGGAAGATAATAAAGTATTTTTACGGGGAAGAGTGGACGTGGAGGATGAAAAAGACGGCAAGCTGATTTGTGAAAGTATACAAAGCTTTGATGAGGTTCCCAAAAAGCTTTGGGTAAAGTTTGCCACCATGGAAGATTATCGGAAAGGCGAGACAGAGCTAATGAAGCAGCTGTCTGCCTATGAAGGAAAGGATCAGGTGGTAATCTATGTGGAGGAATCCAGAGCCATGAAAACTCTGCCTCCGGGAAGGAATGTAACGGCGGCTCCGGTACTGGTGGAGACACTGGAGGGACTTTTCGGAGAAGAGAATGTTCGGGTAGTGGGCTAAGAGTGACTTGAAATACAGGAAAAAAAGAGGTAAAATGTTATCGTCCGGAAAACAAAACAATGGAGGTTTGTATGTCTCAGGAGATTAAAACAATCGGTGTATTGACCAGCGGCGGAGACGCTCCCGGTATGAATGCTGCCATTCGTGCAGTGGTAAGAAAGGCCCTCGCCAGAGGAATTGCCGTTAAAGGAATAAAAAAGGGCTTTCAGGGACTTTTAAATGAGGAAATCGTTGAGATGCAGGCATCCAGCGTGTCTGATATTATCCAGCGTGGAGGAACGATTCTGGGTACGGCAAGGTGTAAGCAGTTCACCACAGAAGAGGGACAAAAGCTGGGGGCTGAAATCTGCAGGAAGCATGGAATTGACGGAATCGTGGTTATTGGCGGTGATGGCTCCTATAAAGGAGCTGGAGCACTGGCAAGACAGGGAATCAATACCATAGGTGTACCCGGGACTATCGATCTGGATATTTCCTGTACGGAGTATTCCGTTGGCTTTGATACTGCGGTAAATACGGCGATGGAGGCCATTGATAAGGTAAGGGATACCTCTTCCTCCCATGAAAGATGCTCTATTATTGAGGTTATGGGAAGAAATGCGGGCTATCTTGCCCTTTGGTGCGGAATAGCCAATGGTGCGGAGGATATTCTTCTTCCGGAGAAATATGATTATAATGAACAGAATATTATTAATAACATTATCCGTAACCGAAAACGGGGAAAAACTCATCATCTGATTATCAATGCAGAAGGAATCGGTCATTCCACTTCCATGGCACGAAGAATTGAAGCAGCTACGGGAATCGAGACCAGAGCTACCATTTTAGGCTACATGCAGCGTGGGGGCAGCCCTACCTGTAAGGATCGCTATTATGCCTCTATTATGGGAGCCTATGCAGCCGATCTGCTTTGCAGCGGTAAGAGCAACCGGGTAGTATGCTACCAGCACGGAGAATTTGTGGATTATGATATTGAGGAAGCCTTACAGATGCAAAAAGATATTCCGGAATACGAATATGAGGTAAGCAGACTGTTGTCCGGAAACGATTGATTACAGGCAGCCGGCGTGAATGCGCCGGCTCTTTTTTTCATCTGTTCAAATCTGCTGTTTTATATAGAAGGAGTAAGCGGTGATAACAGCATCAACCAATCCGAAAGTTAAAAATTTAATCAATCTGGTTAAGAAAGGAAAAGCCAGAAAGGAGCAGGATGTCTTCGTGGCAGAGGGAAGTAAGATGTTTCTGGAGGCTGACACGGACAGAATCAGAGAGGTCTGGCTTTCCCATTCGTTTTTTCAGAAGCTGGAGGAAAAACAGAAGATAAAGGAGAAGCTTGCTCTCTGCCGGGTAGAGGTTCTGGCAGATTCTTTGTTTGAACGGGTCTCTGATACCGGAACACCCCAGGGTATCCTCTGTGTTATCCGGCAGTATCATTATGACCTGGATGAGCTTCTGAAAAGGGAAAAGCCTTTGTTGTTACTATTGGAGGATATTCAGGATCCGGGGAATCTGGGTACCATGCTTCGGACGGCAGAGGGGGCAGGAGCAGACGGAATCATTATGAGTAAGGGAACGGTGGATATTTACAATCCCAAAACCATACGTTCCACCATGGGCTCTGTCTACCGGGTTCCTTTTTTTTATACAGAGAGCCTGCCGGAGATAGTCCATCGGCTTCACCAAAAAAAGGTAACAGTTTATGCGGCTCATCTGCGGGGGGAAAGGGCTTATTACCAGGAGGATTTCAGTAGTGGCTGTGCATTTTTGATCGGAAATGAAGCAAAGGGATTAAAGGGAGAAACGGCCCGGGCGGCAGGAAACTACATGAAGATACCCATGATGGGACAGGTGGAATCCCTGAATGCTGCTACTGCGGCTTCCATACTTCTTTATGAAGCAGTCAGACAGCGAAGGATAAAATAAAAAAGGAGAAGAAGCAGGAATGAAAATCGGATTTATCGGAGCCGGTAATATGGCCACCGCCATTTTGGGCGGAATGTTAAAGAAAAATTTATGTGAGAGTGGGGAAATTATGGTTTCCCGCAGGCAGGAGGAGCCACTAAAAATCATAAGGGAAAAATACGGAGTAGAAATTACAACAGATAATACCCGGGTGGCTGGCTGGTCCCAGGTTCTGTTTTTGGCAGTAAAGCCGCAGATGCTGTCGGGTGTGATTCAGGAAATCAGGCCATTTTTAAAAAAGGAGCAGCTGATCATCAGCGTAGCGGCAGGGAAAACCATCAGCTGGCTGGAGCAGGAGTTAGGCTCTTTTTGCAGACTGATTCGTTCCATGCCCAATACTCCGGCACTGGTGGGAGAGGGCTGTACGGCCTTTTGTGGGAATACACTGGTGACAGAGGAGGACGAAGAGCTGACAAGGAAAATGTTTGGCTGCTGTGGAGCCTGCTATCAGGTGCCGGAAACTCTGATGGACACGGTGGGAGCCTTATCGGGAAGCTCACCGGCCTATGTGTTTATGTTTATGGAGGCAATGGCAGATGCGGCAGTGGCTGGAGGAATGCCAAGACAGCTTGCCTACAGGATGGCAGGGCAGGCAGTATTGGGAAGTGCCAAATTAATGCTGGAAACGGGAGAACACCCGGGAGTATTAAAGGATATGGTATGTTCGCCTGCAGGAACCACTATATGTGGGATAAAAGTGCTGGAGGAAAAGGGGATGAAAGCCGCTGTTTTTGGGGCTTTAGAGGCATGTATAGAGCGTTCAAAAAAAATCTGATTTGACAAATATTGGCTTCTCTGCTAGGATATGGTCTGTAACATTTTTTAATAATGTTGTAACAACTTGTAAAAAAGTGACTTATTTTATTAATAAGTCACTATCTGGAGGTTTGAATGAAGACAAAAAGAAGAGAAGCCCTGTCTCGTTTAGTGGGTCTTCTGCTTATGGTTGTTGTAGTGGCCGGTACAATGACAACCGAAGTAGAAGCGGCACAGACAGAGGTTTTAGCCGCCATGAATGCGGGTGCTGCCACTGTTCTTGATTCCATCAATGTGATGACGGAAGAGGAGCTGGCAGAGTATGCGGCGGAATACGAAGAAAAATACAGCCTGGTTATGGCAAATGTCAGAGAATCCATGAACATCAGGCAGGAACCCTCGGCAGATTCAGCAAAAATAGGTTTACTGTATGCGGACTGCGGAGGAACAATTTTGGAGAGAGGAGATGGATGGACAAAGATTCAGTCCGGTAATCTGATTGGCTGGGCCAGCAATGATTATCTTCTTTTTGGAGAAGAGGCACTTCAGCTGGCTGAGCAGGTAGGAGTTTATAATGCTACGGTGCATGCCTCGGGGCTGAATATCCGTAAGGAGCCCAGCACAGAGGCTGCCATATGGGATCAGGTTAATGACGGAGATGTGTATGAGGCTGTAATGGATTACACCACGGATGAGTGGGTTGCCATTGAATACGGTGGTGCATTGGGATACATTTCCGCAGATTATGTGACATTGGAGTTTACCATCGACCATGGGGAAACACTTGAGGAAATCAAGGAAAGAGAAATCAGGGAACGTAAGGAAAGACAGAAGCTGATCGTAAAGGAGGGAACCTCTGTCATTGGAACTACGGATGATATGCTTCTTGCCGCGTTAATTTATATGGAGGCAGGCAATCAGCCTTATGAGGGTCAGGTAGCCGTTGGAGCCGTAGTAATGAATCGGGTGAACAGTGGAGCCTATCCGAACACCATTGCCGGTGTCATTTACGCTTCCGGACAGTTTACCCCTACCGTAACCGGCAGAGTGGAAGAGCTGGCAGTCAGCGGGGTGCCGGAAAGCTGTTTACAGGCAGCAAGGGCAGCCATGAATGGAGAAAGTACAGTAGGCGGAGCAATGCATTTTAGAAGAGCCGGACGACATGAGGGACAGGTAATTGGCGATCATGTCTTCTGGTAAAGAGAATAAAATCGGCCAAATCAATGATAATGAATAGAAGCAAAGCACCTTCTGAGGCAGTAATTCTGCCGAGGAAGGTGTATTTTTTTCAGAGTTTATGGTTCAGATTCCTTGAAGATAGAGGAAATATGTGGTAGGTTATTTATTATTGAAGAAAAGGAGAGAAACGGGATGAACCTGAAAGGCAGACATTTTTTAAAATTATTGGATTATACACCGGAGGAGATTCTTTATCTGGTAGACTTGGCGGCTGAGCTCAAGGAAAAGAAAAAACAGGGGATTCCCGTGGATGTTTTAAGGGGGAAAAATATTGCTCTGATTTTTGAAAAGACCAGTACCAGAACCCGCTGCTCCTTTGAAGTAGCTGCCCATGATCTGGGAATGGGAACCACCTACCTTGATCCCGCGGCTTCGCAGATGGGAGCAAAGGAAAGTATTGCGGATACGGCCAGGGTATTGGGAAGAATGTATGAAGGAATTGAATATCGGGGCTTTGGTCAAAAGATAGTGGAAGAGCTGGC
The DNA here is from genome assembly GCA_051879275.1 of Lachnospiraceae bacterium. Taxonomy (GTDB): domain Bacteria; phylum Bacillota; class Clostridia; order Lachnospirales; family Lachnospiraceae; genus SFDP01. The sequence continues at coordinate 4,161 of JBJELS010000186.1, read as the reverse complement.
AAAGTATGCCGGAGTTCCGGTATGGAATGGACTGACAGATGAATTTCATCCCACACAGATGCTGGCGGATCTGCTGACCATTAAGGAGCAGCTGGGAAGACTGAAGGGTGTTCGACTGGTATATATGGGCGATGCCCGTTTTAATATGGGAAATTCCTGGATGGTTACCTGTGCAAAAATGGGGATGCATTTTACGGCCTGTGCTCCTGACGGATATTTTCCTTCAGAAGAGCTGGTAAAAGTCTGTCAGGACATTGCGGATAAGACCGGAGGAAGCATTACTCTGGAATCGGAGGTGAAAAAGGCCACTGCGAATCAGGATGTGGTATATACCGATGTCTGGGTATCCATGGGAGAGCCAGCAGAGATTTGGGAAAGCAGAATACGGGAATTGAAGCCCTATCAGGTAAATAAAGCAGTTATGGAAAATGCAGGTGAAAATGCCATTTTTATGCACTGTCTTCCTGCTTTTCATGATCTGAATACAACCACCGGTGCAAAGATTGCTGCACAGTTTGGGATTCAGGAGATGGAGGTTACGGATGAAGTCTTTGAATCCGCTGCTTCCGTGGTCTTCGATGAAGCAGAGAATCGCATGCATACCATCAAGGCGGTGATGGCGGCGACTCTGGGAGCAGAGATTTAGTAAGCAGGGAATAGAGAAGAAAGAGGAAGTTGGTAGTTTCGTTATGGCAGAAGAAAGAATTGTGCTTTGTGGTGCAAATGCCTATGATAAGAAATACTATTTCAATCAGGAATTTTCCAGGATTCCGGAAAGCATACAGAAGGAGCTGAACATTATCTGTGTACTTTTTACCGAAGAGATAGGAGGGATTATTACCTTCGTTTTTGAGCCGGATGGAACACTGATGATTGAAACGGATGCAGCAGAGGATGACTATTACTATGATGAAATTGGAAGTGGTCTTTTGGTCAGGGAAATCCGCAGAAGCAGACAGGAACTGCTGGAATCTTTAAGTCTTTACTATCGTGTGGTATTTTTAAAGGAAGAGGTAAGCGAATTATTGCGGGAGACCGAGCAGACAGGAGAAGAAGAGTGACACAGTTAAAAATCGGTGATGTAACTTTAGATAATCCCCTTATTCTGGCACCTATGGCCGGGGTAACGGATTTACCTTTTCGTTTGCTGTGCAGGGAGCAGGGCGTGGGATTGATCGGTATGGAAATGGTCAGTGCCAAGGCCATTATGTATAAAAATAAGAATACGGAAAAGCTTTTGGAGATTCATCCGAAAGAAATGCCTGTTTCCTTACAGCTTTTCGGCTCCGATCCGAATATTATCAGTGAAATTGCCCATCAGATTGAAGACAGACCCTTTTCTATTCTGGATATTAATATGGGCTGCCCCGTGCCCAAGATTGTCAATAACGGGGAAGGCTCAGCGCTAATGAAGAATCCCGAGCTTATAGGGGAAATTGTGAAAAAAACCGCAAAAGCTATCCAGAAGCCGGTGACGGTGAAAATCCGTGCGGGCTTTGATGAGAATAGTATAAATGCAGTGGAAATCGCCAAAATTGTCGAGGATGCCGGAGGAGCTGCCATAGGTATCCATGGACGAACCAGAGAACAGTATTATTCGGGAAAAGCAGACTGGGAGGTTATTGCCAGAGTAAAAGAAGCGGTTTCTATTCCTGTACTGGGAAACGGAGATGTGACGGATGCAGACAGCTGCCTGAGAATGATGAAGGAGACCGGCTGTGATGGAGTGATGATTGCCCGGGCAGCCAGAGGAAATCCCTGGATTTTTCGTGAAATTTTGCATCAGCTGGAAAAAGGTGAGCCTTTGGCCCGTCCCACCATGGAAGAAATGCGGGATACTATTTTACGGCATGCCGGCCTGTTGATGGAATATAAAGGAGAATATACGGCTGTGCGGGAGATGCGAAAGCATATCGGGTGGTATACCACAGGACTTCCCCATTCTGCCCAGCTGCGAAAAAGAATGAATGAGCTGGAAACCATGGAGGAGCTTAAGGAAGCAATCGGGCAGGTATTTGCCTGACAGGAGGACAGAAGATGGCAACCGTCAGTGTTTGTATGATTGTAAAAAATGAAGAAGCAGTGCTGGCCAGATGCCTGGACAGCCTTCAGGGGCTGTATGAGGAATTGATTATCGTAGACACCGGCTCTGTTGACCGAACCAGAGAAATTGCAGCCCGATATACGGATAAGCTTTTTGAGTTTGCCTGGACCGGAAGCTTCTGTGATGCAAGAAACTTTTCCTTTTCCAAGGCCTCCTGCGAATATATTTATGCGGCTGATGCAGATGAGGTTATGGATGAAGAGAATCGCAGAAAATTTCTTCTGCTGAAGAAAGCACTTCTTCCTGAGGTGGAAATCGTGCAGATGTATTATGGAAATCAGCTTTCCCAGACCAGTATATATAATTTTGACCGGGAGCTTCGCCCCAAGCTGTATAAGCGGCAGAGGGAATTTATCTGGCAGGGACCCATTCATGAGGCAGTAAGGCTTGAACCGGTGATTTTTGACAGTGATATTGTGATTACCCACCTGCCACAGGGACAGCATACAGACAGAGACCTTGCGGCCTTTGAAAAAATGCTGGAAGAAGGGGAAACCATTTCCGAAAGACTGCAGGATATTTATCTGCGGGAGTTATATTTTGTGGGACAGGTACATAATTTAAAGAAGGCCGGCTCCTGGTTGGAAAAGCTGTGTGAGGTAAACTCCCCGGAAAGTGATGCTTTTCAGAAGGCAGCAGCCCTGCTTTGCCGTAAGGCAGTACTGACAGAGGATTTCCCCCTGCTTTTAAAGTACGGATTAAAGGGTGCGGCTACAAGGGGCAGCAGCGAGCTCTGTCTGGAGCTGGGAAAATACTTTCAGGAAAAAAAGGACTATGCAGAGGCTATTCTCTGGTATCATAATGCGGTGGAGGAAACGGAAAGCCTGATGGCACTGAAAGCCTCTGCAGATGAGCCTCTGGAAAGAATGAAAGAATGCTATGAGGCTTTGGAGGATATAGTTAAGGGAGGATAAGGTGAAGGAAGCGGCTATTGGGATAATCGTTGTTATTATAGTTGTGGCGGTGATTATTGCGGGAGTGGTTGTATATAAGAATGCCGGGGGAGTAAAGCTTAGCCGGGAGCGGACAGCAGAGGAACTGCAGATGGAGGAGTACGACGGGGAGGCGGGGCTTATAGCAACCCCGGAAACCCTTGAGGAAGCGGAAAAAATTGCTGAATTATATGGAATTACTCTTATCAGCTATGAAAATAAGGTAGCCGTCTATCTGACGGATAAGGATATCCGGGAGCTGATTAAAATGGGAAAAGAAAAGGGCTATCCCACCATAGATATTAATTATAATTATATGGTTAAATAGACAAGAAAACAGAGGGGAAAACTAATGAGAAAGCATTTATTGAAAAATGTCATTGCCATGGTCATGGCCTTTGCTCTGATTATGGGAGAAGGAGGCTCTGTTCTGGCGGCAGTTTCGGATAACAATACGGTGGCTGAAACTGCAGAAGAGTCAGCAGAAGAAGCAGTATCAGAGGAAGTATCAACAGAAGAAGTATCGTCAGAAGAAAGAGAAGAGGAAGAAACTCTGCCTGCCGAAGAGACAGAGGAAGTCAATGAGCCTGCCACAACGGAGGCAGAGGAGGGAAGCGCAGAGGAAGAAAACCAGGAGGAAGAAAATCCTAAGGGGGACAATACCCCGGAGACAGAGATTTCTCCAGAAACCAGGTTTGAGGAAGTGGATGAGGAAAATATGCCCTTTCCGGGTCTTCCCGACGGTTATCGGCTTACAGCAGCACAGAAGGAAGATAAGATTGAGCTAAGCGCGTATGTGGGTGAAATCAGAGAGCTGGAAGAGGCTGTGGATTATGTAGAAAATGAAATTATGGTGGAGGCGGCTACCAAAGAAGAGGCAGAGGAATATGCCAGAGCCTTTGGAGGAACTCTGATTGACTATTTCTCCAATGTTGCCTTAATCATGCTGGAAGACAGAACCGGTACAGGAGAGATATCGGTGGTGAAGGCGGTAGCGGCATCAGCACAGGCAGATACTCAGCTGCCGGCAGCATGGCCGAATTATTATCGTTATATTCAGACGGCGAAGGAGGATCCGTTTTTATGGGAATCATCCCAGTCTTATCAGTGGTATCACAATGTCAT
>JBJELS010000185.1:0-2072 GCA_051879275.1 Lachnospiraceae bacterium | reverse complement strand
TATAAATCCTGTGGCGGGTAAACAGGTCAATATTTTTATCAGCGATAAAAGCGGGCAAGGCATCTGGGGTGGATTTTAAGTTATAAAGTCCACGTTTTTCGGCCTCTGCCAGCCATTCATCGGTGTAACCGTTGCCGTTAAAAATCACTCTCTTATGAGCGATAATGTTTTCCTTCACCAGCTGATGGACTGCTGTTTCCATCTGATCCTTGGGTACCTCCTTCAGCTGTTCATAAAACTGGGATAATGCTTCTGCCACAGCGGTATTTAACACGATGTTAGGGCCGGATACAGAGAAGGAAGAGCCCAGCATGCGAAATTCAAACTTGTTTCCGGTAAAGGCAAAGGGGGAGGTACGATTTCTGTCTGTGTTGTCCTTAAAAAAGTGGGGCAGTACCGTAGCACCGGTTTCCATTTGAATACGCTGCTGCTTTCCAAAAAAGGTGTCATTTTCAATGGAATCCAAAACCGCAGTCAGCTCATCACCCAGGAAAATGGAAACCACTGCCGGCGGAGCCTCGTTGGCACCCAGACGATGGTCATTTCCTGCACTGGCCGCAGAAACACGCATTAGGTCTGCATATTCATCCACTGCCTTGATTACGGCTACCAGAAAGACCAGAAATTGAATATTTTCTGCCGGAGTGCGGCCCGGATCCAACAGATTTACACCGGTGTTGGTAATCATGGACCAGTTATTGTGCTTACCGGAGCCGTTAATGCCGGCAAAAGGCTTTTCATGTAAAAGGCAAACCAGATCATGCTTATCTGCCAGCTTTTTCATTACCTCCATAGTCAGCTGATTATGATCTACTGCCACATTAGCCGTTTCAAAAACAGGAGCCAGTTCGTGCTGGGCGGGAGCTACCTCATTGTGCTTGGTCTTTGCCGGAATACCCAGCTTCCACAATTCTTCATCCAAATCGTGCATGTAGGCGGATACCCGGGTTTTCAGGGCACCGAAATAGTGATCCTCCATTTCCTGTCCCTTGGGAGGCTTTGCTCCCAGAAGAGTTCTTCCGGTAAAGATCAAATCTTTACGCCGGCGGTATAACTGCTTATCCACTAAAAAGTATTCCTGCTCAGGTCCTACCGTTGTATACACACCGCTCACCTCCTCATTTCCCAGAAGGTTGAGGACTTTGGTGGCTTCCCGGTTTAAGGTCTCCATGGAACGAAGCAGAGGCGTCTTCTTATCCAGTGCTTCACCACTGTAGGAGCAGAAGGCTGTAGGAATATACAGGGTACCATCCTTAATAAAAGCAGGCGAGGTGGGGTCCCAGTTGGTATAGCCTCTGGCCTCGAAGGTGGCACGCAGACCGCCGGATGGAAAGCTGGAGGCATCCGGCTCGCCCTTTACCAGCTCCTTTCCGGAAAAGTCCATAATAATCTGGCCGTCACCGACGGGAGTAATGAAGCTGTCATGCTTTTCCGCAGTAAAGCCGGTCATGGGCTGGAACCAGTGGGTAAAATGGGTGGCACCGTTTTCCACAGCCCATTCCTTCATGGCAACGGCTACGGAATTGGCCACATCCAGCTCCAGGTGGGTGTTATTTTCAATGGTCTTCCTCAAGGCCTTATAAATGTCTTTTGGTAATTTGTCCCGCATAACCTGATCGTTAAAGACGAGACTTCCAAATAATTGGGGAATACTTTTCTTCATCGCAGTGGTCTCCTTTCGTAAATAAAAAAGGTGCCTCGGACAAAATGTCCAAAGCACCTTTGCTTTATGGTTCGTAGTATACACCTGATTTTTAAATTGTCAAGCTTTTTTTTGAAAAAAATTTACGCCTTCGATATCCCGGCTTCCTTGTACTAATATGGGATTAATATAGCAGTTTTTCGGGCTTTTCTAAGACTAAGATAAGCGTAGGGGCTTAATCGTAGGAGCTTAAGGCAGAAGGTTTAGGCACCGGCTTGGAAAGAAACGGTATTTTCAGAGCATGCCCCCACTGGAAGAGAGAAAAGCAGCTTCCGGTAGGGGCCCCCGCGAGAATAGTCCCCCACTGGAGGAGAAAAAAGCAGCTTCCGGTAGGGGCCCCCGCGAGAATAGTCCCCCACTGGAGGAGAAA
>JBJELS010000184.1:0-2075 GCA_051879275.1 Lachnospiraceae bacterium | reverse complement strand
CCATAGGCAAAGAGTCTGGTCAGATTCCGGTCAAACCACTGCATCTTATTTTTATCCGCAGCCTTTCTTGCTGCAAAATATAAAGCTCCCTGAGAATTATCCTCTCCCTTAAGGGCAGCATCTACCGCCTCCTTCGTCTCCTCGCTTACCGTTACCGAATAGAAGCGCCCGTCACTGATGGGGGAAAATTGGGTGACTCCGTTATCCGCCTGGAAGATTACTCCGGTAACGGTATCCGGAAATTGTTCATTTTCCACCCGGTTTAAAATTACATTAGCCACCAGCATTTTTCCCATTTTATCTTCACCGCCTGCTTCTGCCTCCACAATGCGAAGGAGATTTTCATATTCACTGCCGGAAACCTCCATTCGATTTTTTCGGATCAGTACATTCATGTCCAGAATTCTTTTACTGGAAATCTGTTCATCGCTTACTCCAAGATAGCTTGTAGCCTGAAGCACTTCTTCTCCTGTATTTTCCACCAATGAAAAAGCTTCCTGTACGGCCTGCCCATTAATAAAAATTCCCTGCACACATAACCAGCCTGTCCCTAAAACCAGGTAAATGAGGACAAACACAGCAGCATATCGCTTATACATAGTCACCTCCGAAAAAAATATTGCACAATAATATTTTATACAATAATAGGAAAAATTATTTCTAATTTTTTACGAAAATGTTAAAATAATTCTATTATATCTATATGCTTTTGCTTATCTTAGGGAAAGGAAGAGGAAGAGGAATGAATCTGCCCGGCAGCTATAAAACGAAAAAAAAGGACGGAACCATATATTATCGTTCCTCCTGTACCTATCAGAATAAGCATATCAGCCTGGGAAGCTTTTCTACGGACAGGGAGGCAAATCAGGCCTACCTGGAGGCCCTGCACCTGCTGAACTCTCCGGAAATTTCTCTAAAGTCCTATACCCCTCTTTCTTTCCTTTCTTTTGAAAAATGGGTGGTCTTATGCAACTTCAGAGATAACCGGATTTACTTCTCTACTCCCATTTATGTTTGCTCCAAATTTTTTCACTATTACCTGAATGAGCATATTCGTCTTACCTTTGATATTGACGATCTGTTTTTCTATGCCTCACACAAAATCTGCCAAAGAGGCGGCCATTTATTTGTCTCCCACTACGGAATGCAGCTTAATCTTCCCAATCGGTACGGCATAAAAAACTATGGTGTGGAGGGAAAGGATTTTCGTTTCGTCAATGGAGACTGTCATGATTTCCGTTATGAAAATATTGAAATTCTTAATCCTTATCAGGGAGTATCTTTGGTAACCCACAGAGGAAAAAAAAGATTTAAGGCTGTTTTGCATTTGAAAGGAAACTATACTATCGGCTACTATGACAGTGCCCTGGAGGCTGCCATCGCCTATAATAAGGCTGTAGATCAGGTAAAAAGACAGGGCTGCAGAAAAAATTTTATTCAAAATGAAACAGAAGGCATTACGCCTTCTGCTTATGCTGAGCTTTATTCAAAATTGAAGCTTTCCTCTAAAATCCTAAGCTACACACCGGATAACTAACGGGCTGAATAATCGATGAAGCTGATATTCAGATCAACATAGCCGTCTATACCGTAGATTTCGCCCTTTCTCGTATACTGCCACATGGAAAAGGTATAGGGATAGTCGGTAATATCCGCTTCATGAGAAAGCCAGATATCGTAATCATCGAACTGGGAAAGATCAACTCTTTTCAGGAGCCATTCCTTGTTTCCATAAAGCATTCCGGTATAACCGGCTGCCTCAATCCGATTCAAAAAGGCCCGGGCGATTTTCGTCTTTTCCGCTTTGGTCAGGGTCTCTATTCTGGAAGAATCATTATCTACATACTCCATATCAAAGGCTATGGGATAGTTGATTTTATAGCTGCCTATCCTGCTTAACAGATATTCCGCTTCTTCCACAGCCTCTGCTTCCGTAATGGCATGGGAATAGAAATAAAGCCCTATATCCAGACCCACTCCCACTGCACCTGCAATATGGGTTTCAAACATGTCATCAGCCTGAATGATTCCACTTTCATAGCCTCTTGCTCCCACTCTGATCATGCAGAACTCTA
>JBJELS010000183.1:0-9651 GCA_051879275.1 Lachnospiraceae bacterium | reverse complement strand
CAATGGAATCCTACCCAACTGTGCATCTACTTCATCCACATCTTCAGCCCACTTAATATCCAAACCGGTATACTCCGTTTGAAGACCCGGAGACACTACAACAGTCTTTAAATCATCTGGGACGGAAATAGATTCGATTTTAGCTATTGCAGTCTCGCTTCCGCTATCCTCCGAGGTATAAACTCCCCATTTTCCATCAATATTGGTAAATTGGAGCTTAGGATGTGTATTGGGAGGCACCAGTTCAAAGGATGCTTCCGACGATTGGGGTGCCTGGATATAGGTGTGGTTGTTTGTGGGAAGCTTTCCTCCTTGCATGGTGATATCGAGGATTCCCACCTTTGTCTGATCTGTAACCTGACCGTTAATGGTAAGACACTGACTTTGTCCCAGAACAAGGGAACCACCGCCTGTAAAATCATTGATACTCAGACTGCTTTCCAATTGAGCCAAATTAAGCAATGTGTCCTCAGGAACAACAACATTGGCATTGGCATAGAAGCTACTGTAGCCTCCATTTTTTAAAGTCAGCTTAGGACTGGCTCCTCCATTTTTATTTAACTCTATTCCTCCTATATTCATTGCAGTTAAACTGGCACTGTATCCGTTTACTGAAGTAAACTGTACTACAGCTCCTACATTTTCCACTCCCGTGGCACCGTCAATTGAGGTTATCCCAGTGCCGCTTTGCAAGGCAATGCAGACACCGCCTGTAGTTCTGCAGTCAGTGCTTGGAGCAATCTTATCATATTGGTCGATAGCCATATTGATATTTCCCTGTTTAAAACCTGTATAAGTAGCTCCATGTCCATATAAGGAAATATTACTGTTCGTTTTGCTTCCCCGAATATCTACAACTACAGGGAATGCCACTCCAGTATCCTGATTTGGTTGTAACGGGGCTGAATTATTGTATTCCGAAGGAGTAATGTTGTACACATTTCCTGCGTAAAGATTTAATCCCTGCGTTACTGAGGCTGTACTGGAAATCGTAACATTATTGAGCGTAATAGTGCTTTCACTGCCTGTGGAAGCTGAAAATAAAGGATTATTCTCTACTCCACCGGCTGAAATAGAAAGGGGATCCGGATAGCCCCACTTTAAAGTAACAGCATCCAGTGTTAAATTATGTCCATTGGCAAAAATTCCCATATAAGCACTATTTTTAAATTCAATAGTGGTTCCACTAAAGGTTACATCTGCTCCCATGAGAATTCCACCACTGTTTAAAGAGATGCTGCCCCCCTTAAAGATAGTGGCTTTTTTGACGATTATGGGATTATCCTCTTTCTGTTGTGATGTACTTATATCCCCGATAATGGTATAAACTCCACCATTTTCCAGTGCTTGATATAACTCATCTGTATTACTTATCGTTTGCTCAGCCGCTGCCTGCGTAGAGTTTTCGCTGAACCAAAATCCCCCAAAAAGGATTCCCAATGTAAGCAGTACTGCACCAAATAAATGCTTCCTTTTTCTCATTTCCCTTCTCCTTACGCAACTTTTTCTTTTGTATACAGTTATACATAGTATATACAGCTATCAAAGTATTTAGCCTTCCAGCTTTCCGATAAATTCCCGAACTCTCTGGTTATTGGAAGAAAAAAGCTCTTCCGGTGTGCCCTCTTCCACAATCACCCCACCTTCCATAAAGATGATTCGGTCAGAAACCTCTCTGGCAAATTTCATCTCATGGGTAACAATAATCATCGTCATATGCTGCCTTGCCAATTCTTTAATTACCTTAAGCACCTCACCTGTCAGCTCCGGATCCAGTGCCGAAGTGGGTTCATCAAAGAACAAAACCCTGGGCTGCAGAGCCAGGGCTCTTGCAATGGATACCCTCTGCTGCTGTCCTCCTGAAAGCTGATGAGGATAAACATCTGCCTTATCCTCCAATCCCAGCTGGGTAAGAAGGGTCATGGCCCTCTCCCTGGCCTCCTTTTTCGGTACCTTATCCACGGAAACAGGAGCATCCATAATATTTTTCAATACAGTATAATGAGGAAACAGATTAAAATTTTGAAACACCAGACCAAAGGTACGGCTGATACGTTTTACCTCTGCATGGGAAGCAGTCATTACCTCTCCCCGGTTTTCCCATACTACCCTTTCTCCTCCATAGCTTAACTCACCGCCATCCATCTCCTCCAAAAGAGTGGCACAGCGAAGAAGGGTAGATTTTCCGGAGCCTGAGGGACCAATTATCGATACCACCTCTCCCTGATTCACTGCAAGGGAAATATCCTTCAAGACCTCCAGCTCACCAAATTGTTTCTTCATATGCTTTACTTCCACTAAATTCATCTTTTCTCCTTTAACGGAAATACTGGAATCTTCGTTCAATATATTCCATAATGAAGGCTACCAGATAGTTAAAAACAAAGTAAAAAACACCTGCCACCATCAAAGGCATAATCGTTGTTTCTTTTGCACTGATTCTCTGCGCAATAGTAAACATTTCCGACATGGCAATTACGGATGCCAGTGAAGTATCCTTAACCAGAGTAATGGTTTCATTGGTTACCGGAGGAAGGATACGCTTTACTACCTGGGGAAAAATAATTTTGAAAAAGGTCTGAAGCTTATTATAGCCAAGTATCTTTGCTGCCTCATACTGACCGATGGGAATAGACTCAATTCCCGAGCGATAAATCTCCGCAAAATAAGCCGCATAATTAATGGAAAAGGCAATAATAACGGCGACAAACCGATATCCCCGGGAAAGCTTCATATCAAAGGCATAATAGGGCCCGAAATAAACCACTAAGAGCTGAAGCATCAGCGGGGTTCCCCTCATGATGGCAATATAAATTTTCACCAGACTTCTCACCAGAACATTTTTTGACATTCTTCCGAAAGAAACCAGAAGTCCCAATGGCAGAGAGAAGAGTAATGTAAAGAAAAAAATCTCTACTGAAATCAGCATTCCTTCTCCCAACAGAGTGAGCATGGTTGACATTGACATTATACCATACATCCTTTCCTTTTAATAGAAAAACCTATAAAAAAACTGTCCCAAAGCAAAGCTCATTCTTACTGCGAAGAACAATCCTTACCCGGGACAGCCCTAAGTTCTAACTTATTCTAAGCATACCAGACCGGACATACCGTAATCCGCATATTTTTCAACAATTTCTGCGAAGGTACCGTCCGCTACCATCTCCATCAGAGTAGACTCAACTGCATCCTTTAACGTTTCATTCCCTAACAGGAATCCGATACCGTACTGCTCGCTGGCCAGTTCTTCCTCCAAAATAATGAAGCCGTCACCACGAGAAGCAAGCTGGTAGCTGGCTACACCGATATCTACTGCCAAAGCATCGATAGCACCTGCCTCCAAATCCATAAACGCGGTATTATAATCTGCATACTGCTCCATACCGGCAAAGGTAGCTGCCAAATCAGAGCCGGGTGCCTCTTCCAGAGCTGCAAGCGCCGAGGAATCCTGCTGAACACCTACAATCTTTCCTGCCAAATCTGTCTGTGCGGTAATACCGGAATCAGCACTTACCACGATTACCTGCTTATTATTTACATAAGGAACAGACCAGGTATACTTATCCTCTCTTCCATTAATGGTAAAGCCATTCCAGATACAGTCAATGGCCCCTGAGGACAATTCCATATCCTTTGCCGCCCAGTCAATAGGCTCCTTAATCAGCTCCCAACCATTTCGGTCACAAACCTCCTGTGCCAAATCCAGATCAAAGCCTACATAATCACCGTTATCATCCATATAGCCATAAGGCGGAAAGCTTGCATCAAAGCCTACGATAAGGGTGGTTCTTTCTTCCGGATTCTCTGCCGGTACAGCTTCTGCTGCCACCTCACTGCTTTCCTCCTGTACCTGGGCACTGTCTGCCGCCGCATTCTCTGCCTCAGTCTGTCCACCGGTGCTTCCGCAGCCTGCTGCTGCCAACATCACTGCTGCCATTACGGCAGCTACAAATCTCTTTTTCATAATCTCCTCCGTTTAACTTCTGTTCCTTTAGCAATTTACTACACTAAATCAGTCGGGATTTATCTTATCAAATCTCCTTTTTTTTGTCAAGCCTTACCTTCCCTCTGATATTGATTCACCATATCCATAATTTCTTCTTTATACTGTGGGTAAGCCTCCATAGTTCTTCGGATTTCCTGCTGTGCCTCTGTTGCCAGTCTCTTATTATATTCCATCTGCACACGAAGTTTCTGACGGCGTTCAATCAGACCATGACGAATTTCTACCATTTCCTTTTTTTCCAAAAGTGCTTCCGGCTGATGCATCCACACCTCGGGATCATGCAGCTGATAACGATGAAGGACCTTAATCAGCTCCTTACGATGGCGATCCAGTTCTCCTCTGTTTTGCCTGTCCTTTATCCGATCTTCCTTTTCCTTCTGGTATTTTTCCCACAGGGTTGACAGCTCCTTTGCACTATTCACCTTATACTTCATGTAATAATAATCCAGGAGATTGGTATTATTGACATATCGAATATTGACCGTATTTTTTAAAAGAATGATTTTATTGATTCCCTTTTCCGTTTTCACCAGCTGTGTGGAATAATCCAGGTATTTTACATAAAGAATCGTCAGGGCTGTGGCTCCCCCTCCTATAGTTAATATATAGCCAATCTGTGTATTCATCTCAAAGCCAAACTGTAGCACGGCAAGCATAATCAGGCAGGCAAAGATGGCCATCAGACAGATGATTACCATCCCCTTAGTGTTGGCAATATCTCTGATCAGCTCCTGCTTCCGATAACGATAGGCATGCTTTTCACCCTCCAGTTTACTCATATCCGCCGTAACCAGCTCCCGATATTCCTCTGCTTCCTTCATGTTCTGATATGGCTTTGGCATTTCATCCTCAATATTTTCCATTAACCGAAACTGTCTTTCCGTAAGACGGTTCTTCTTCTCCTGATATTCCTTCCTGGCCCCTTCGTAGGTAACGATCTTTTTGGCATTTTCCCTGACAATCTCCATCTCGGATTCAGGCAGTGCCTCAATTTCTTCCATATCCTTTAGGTAAGCCGTCACCATGTTGTATTCTTCGGACAGGCAGTCCAGCCCTGCTGCTGAAGTGCTCATCTGTTCAATACAACTCCGAATAAACTTTCGGCGTTCTGCTTCATCGCTCATTTTCAGCAGATCCCGATCCTTCATCAGAGTTTCCCAGTCCCAGTTTTCTATGGAAGAGCCATCCCATTCCAGCTCCAGATCCTCTTCATCCAGCCCCCTCTGAAAATGTTCTATAATTCGATTCCACCACTTCATCTTCTTCTGTCTTCCTCCGTTTTTACCGGGATTGGTAAACTGCTTCCCGATAAGCATCCTTCAAATAGTCTATCCGCTGGATTATTTTTTCCTGCCAGCCTGATAAATCCTTCTCTTTTTCTTCCCGGATAGCGGCAAGCAGACCTGCCTCATTACTTTCCTCCCAACTCTGCCGCAAACCTTCCAATTCCTCTTCCAGCTGCACAGAATCCTCATAATATTCCTGATGCTTACTTAAAAACTCCAGATATTCTGCCTCCGTAACCGACAGTCTTATACTCAACAGATACTGCTTTAAGCTGTCCTGCTGCCCGGTAAGCTCATAGGCTTTCAAAAAATATTTACCGGCCTTTTTCAAATAAAACAGCCTTGCAAGACATACTCCGCAGCCGTGGTAAATCTGCCCTCTGAGCTTTTCTTCCTCCCCCGGTAGCTGCTCCAAAAGCCGTTCATACTCTCTGCCTGCAAGTCCCGGCTGTCCTTTAGCCAGAAGTGCATCTGCCTTTGCCTTTCTCTTCTCAAAAACGGTCATATTGCTGTTTTCCACAATAGCCAGAAGAATCTCCTTTTTTCTCTCCGGTGAAAAGAAACCGGTATAGTCCAGAAGAATATCCACAAAAGCTTTCAGAGAAATCCTTTTCCGAAGCGCCTTTTTTAATTCCTCAGCCAAATCTGCAAGACCACATTCTTTTTCCAGCCATTCCGCCAGTGGCGGGGACATAAAGTCATCCTCCAAAAGGCAGGCATTTTCACCGATAAAAAAACACAGTTCTTCTATAGAATAGACGGTAATTCCCATATATTCCGGTTCAAAACCGTTTTTTGCATATTCTCCAAGACATAATCTGATACTCATTTTATCCTTCCCTATAATTCAATGGTTTCTTCCCAAATACGATTAGTTGAGGGATAGAACTGCCCGAAACCCAAATCACAGGCCCGTACCTGAAGCTGGGTGGGGGAATCCATCCAGGCACTCAGATGAATCCGGCTGTATATTTTTTTCATGCCGGCAAGTCCATTGAGCTCCATCGTATATTCCCGGATCGTTTTCCCGTTCAGGGGAATAATTCTGAATATCAGCTGATTGCTTCCCTCCAGGATTATATCCCACTCCTTTTTACAGTCATACCAGCTGTTTCCTCCATTTAAAATGGCCAGATATGACTCCTCTCCCCGGCGTAGAAGATTCATTCCCACGTTAGCAAGCAGCTTATCCTCTCCCAGGTAAACATAAGTCTGTCCCAGCTTATCCGGGTCCAGCTTCTGCAAAAGCCCCTGACAGGCTCCTTTACTGTAAAGATTATTTCCTCTGAATACCCGCCGATTCTGACACAGATAGCGCAGACTCTCCTGATAGCTGTCCTGATTGAAGCCTTCTCCGATTAAATAAATGGCAGTCACGTTTCTATTCCCAAATTCCTGTTTACAAAGAGACAAAAAGGCTTCATCCCTGCTCTCGGCGGATACCCTGTCAGAAATCAAGCTTCTCCACTCAGGATAATCCTTCTTTTCCACCAGAGTAACCAGGGGTGTAGTATTTCGGTTAACAAACAGCCGGTAGCGGATAAGTCCGCTTTTCTCCAGCTCGTAAAGCATTACCTCCCCCTTCCAGAGGCTCTGCTCCGTATGGAGATTGTACCAAAAAAAGCTTTCTTCTTTTCCCATAAACAGGATTTCAACTCCGGTCAATCCCAGATACCTGGCCATTTCCCGCAATGCCTCGATCTTATGGGCATCCAGACTGTCTACCGTAAACATAATCCCCGCAAGCTGATTAAGGTTTATCTCCATGCTTAATAGGGAAAGGCTTTTTTTGATAAAAAGTGCCAGCAGGGCCCTATAGCTGTAGCTTTGTCCGTAAAGCTCAAGACTCTCATTCTGCCAGGCCTTTTCCAAAAGCTCCTCCACCAAATCCTGTGGGGAAATTCCTTCTTTTCCAAGTGCATCCTTTCCCAGAAGCCAGAGGTTATCCTCCCGGTGCAGGTAGAGGCTGAGCGGAAGATCATACTCCTCCTTCCCGGCAATTGTGGAAAAGGTATAGGGCTGATTATCCCCTATTCTCATAAAGCTGATCTGGGCTGTATCAGGCGTAAGCTCATACCCGATTAAAATCTTTCCATTATTCTTTTTTCTAAAGCCGTCTTTTCCAAATAGCATCCTGTTCTATCCTGCTTTTCTCTAATTTCGGAAAACTTTTTGTACCAGATACTCCTTTTTCCAGTATTCCTCCAAAAGTCCTTCTGTCCGGTCAAACTCCTTTTCCTTAAGGCATTTTGCCATACGGTTAATCATTCCGTATCGACTGTCAGAATCCTCTTCATCCTTTTTTTTCGCCTGCAGAACACCGCTTTTGGTCAGTTCCTCCTGATTTCCCTGTGTGCAGGTAATATAATAATTCAGCTCTTCTCCTGAAAAAAGGATAAATTCTTTTGTAAAAATTCCTTCTGCCAGCTCATCCATATTTTCCCGGCAATAAGCAGCACCCTCTTTTACCGCATCTTGATTTTGATAATGCAGGATTACTTCTGCACCAGCCTGGTTTTCATAAAATAAAAAGCTCCTGTCCTCAAGAATTTCCATTTCCTGACTATTGCTATACTCCAAAAGAAAGGGGAAATGCCATTCTCTTTTTCTTGCTGCTTCCCAGAGGAAGCAGGAAAGCAACTCTTTTTCGGCCTGCTCTCTTTTTTCAGGATAGAGGGCAAAATATTTTAAATATGCCAGATGGGCAGCCGCCTTCAATCCCTCTTCCCTTTTGTAAACCCTGGCAATGCTTCGGATTAAGTAATCATCCATCTCTTTTTTTCCAAAAAGAAATTCCTTTGACCTGCGATTTAAAAAGGCAATCTCCAGAGAGGTCTTTCCTCCCCCGGCTATGTAGGCCTTAAACACCTCTTCATCCTTTTGTATATCAGCTTTGGAAAAAAGCATCTGGGTAAGAATCCGTTCACTCAGGTGATAGACCTCCACATCAAAATCCCTTGCTGCCTGAAATACCCTCATCATTTCTGTACAGCTTCCCCGATACTGCTCTTCCAAAAAGCTTAAAACCGGCTGATTATATTTTCCCCGTTGAAATGCGGATACCATTAGCCAGAGCAGCTTTTGGGATTCCTTATCATATTCCTCCAGCATGTAGGTACCGATTCGTACCAATAATTTAGGCTCCAGACTATCCGGCCCGTAATCCAGTGCAAAATCAAATGCCTTTTCATAAAATCCTCTGGAAACCAGATAGTGAACCAGTTTATTTCGCTCTCTTTCCTCCAGTGCATTCTGTCCATAATTTTCCAGACGGTTATCCAGCTGGGGCATCTTATCTGCTTCATAATAATGATCCAGCAGGCGACTTCTTAACAGCTGCCTTTCTTTTGTACAAAGCTGGGGACATTCGGATAAAAAAGAAAAATACCGCTCATTTTCGTCATTAACCGGCTGCCATCCTCCCTGCTCTTCGCAAAGATACAGAGCCGCTCCCAGCTCCTGTGGTATTCTGCCCCCTACTTTTTCTGTCAAAGCAGAAAGGGAAAAGAAGGCCTTCGGATATTCCTCACGGGAAATCAGGAAGCGCTGTCCCTCACTGTCCTCTCTGAACAGAAGATAATTTCTTCCCATTAAGACCACTTGGGTCATTCCCTGATGAAAATCATAATGGCTTTCTTCCTCCAAATGCCGATGAATCACAATCAGATGTTCATCTCTGTCGCTTTTTGCAGAAAAGAACCGGATAAACAGAAGCTTTCCCAATGCAGCTGCATTGTCCTCGGTCAGCATGTCCGGTACCAGAATATGCTCATACAAATAGGCCAAGTCAGCATTGATTTTTCCGCTGTGCAGCTGCTTTAGCAGAAATCGTTCTATTTTCGGTGCATAGGTAAGATATAGCTCCTCCATGGATTCTTTGTTTTCATAAACATAGCGGTAAAGATAGGCGGCATTGGGATAGGAAAGACTGCTTTCATAGGAAAAATACAGCAATACCATTCTGGGAATGTCCTGTTTTTTCCCACGATCCAAAGACATCATATAATACTCGTATAACCGGGTAATTTTCAGACCCTCACAAACTGCCTTTTCATACCAGGGAAAATAGCGTTTCCCTTTTTTGTCTCCTTTTATTAAGAGACTGCATAATGACTGCAGCATGGGAAGATTATTTTCCGTAAGACAGACCAATTCCAGGAGATGAAAAAGGCCTTGTGAATACTCCTTTTCCTTTAAGGAAAGATACTGGAGAACTCCCTTAACCTCACCGGACAGCATACCGTGCCTTTGTCCAAAATGCAAAATCCTCTGCTCCACCGTTCCCAGCTCCATAAGAAGAGTAGGCTGGTAGTTTAACAGCATCACTGCCTCTGTATATAATACCGGACTTGTACAGCC
>JBJELS010000182.1:0-2080 GCA_051879275.1 Lachnospiraceae bacterium | reverse complement strand
GTGCTGTGGAAGTAACCGTTACGGGAAAAAAGGCAGTTACCAAGGTCAGCATTTCTAAGGATGTTGTGGATCCGGAGGATGTGGAAATGCTGGAAGATTTAATTATGGCTGCTACTAATGAGGCAATTAAGATGGCTGAAGAAGAAAGCACTGCCATGATGTCCAGAATGACCGGAGGGCTGGGTGGAGGAATGCCCTTCTGATGGACTTATACAGCGGACATATCAATCAATTGATTACAGAACTGGCTGCTCTGCCGGGAATCGGAGAAAAATCTGCTTCACGGCTGGCCTTTCATCTGATCAATATGCCGACCCCCAAGGTGGAGCGTCTGGCAAAAACCATATTGGAGGCAAAGCAGCAGGTTCGGTATTGCAGCGAATGCTATACCTTAACCGATCAGGAAATTTGTCCTATTTGCGCCAATGAAAAACGGGATCACAGTACCATCATGGTAGTGGAAAACACCCGTGATTTGGCTGCCTATGAGAAAACCGGAAAATACGAGGGGATTTATCATGTTCTTCATGGAGCAATTTCCCCAATGATTGGCATTGGCCCGGGAGATATTAAGCTGAAGGAGCTGCTTAAGCGCCTTCAGGGAGAAGTAAAAGAGGTCATTGTTGCTACGAACTCCAGCTTAGAGGGAGAAACCACAGCCATGTATATTAGCAAGCTGATTAAACCCACCGGTGTCAAGGTGACCAGAATTGCCAGTGGGGTGCCGGTAGGAGGAGATCTTGAGTATATCGATGAGGTAACCCTGCTCCGTGCATTGGAGGGAAGAATAGAACTATAGGAGGTTCATATGCAGACAGAGGGATTCGGAAGTACAAAGGAAGGTAGGGAGGTATATCTATACACCATGGAAAACAGCAGAGGGATGAAAGCCTCTGTAACCAATTATGGAGCCAATCTGGTACGACTTTTGGTGCCGGATAAAAATGGTCAGGCAGAGGACGTGGTGCTGGGCTTTGATCAGGTTGCAGGTTATGAGGAGAATCCAAGCTTTTTCGGAGCTCTTATCGGCCCCAGTGCAAACCGGATCGGCGGTGCTTCCTTTACCTTAAATGACAAAACCTATACCCTGAAAAAAAATAATGGAGAAAACAATTTACACAGCGATGAAAAAAGGGCTTCTCACAAGAGAATCTGGGATGCTGCCGCAGAAGGAGAAAAGGTGATATTCACCCTTGCTATGGAAGACATGGATATGGGTTTTCCGGGAAGTAAGCTCTTTAAGGTGACCTATTCGCTGACAGAAGAAAATGAATTGAGCATCCACTATGAAATTACCAGTGACCGAGATACGATTATTAATCCCACTAACCATTCCTATTTCAATTTAAAGGGGCATAATCAGGGAGATATCCTGGACCATCGAATTACTTTACTGGCTTCTGCCTTTACCCCTGCCGATGCCGCCTCCATTCCTACGGGAGAAATCGCTGCAGTAGAAGGTACTCCCATGGATTTGCGCCGGGAAACGGTAATAGGAGAGAAAATAGATGGAGCCTATGAACAGCTTCAATTTGCCGGAGGCTATGATCATAACTGGGTAACCGATGGCTGCAATGGAAGTGTTCGATTGATTGCTACAGTAAAAGCACCTGAAAATTTACGCGTTATGGAAGTGTATACAGACCTTCCCGGTGTCCAGTTCTACGCCGGTAATTTTATTGATGAGCAAAAAGGAAAACAGGGTGCGATTTATGGAAAAAGAAGCGGTCTTTGCCTGGAAACACAGTTTTATCCCGACAGCATTAACAAAACAGACTTCCCGTCGGTAGTATTTGGACCCAATCGAAAATATGAATCTACAACAATTTATAAATTTGTCTGATTGCTCAAGACAGAATAAGGAGTATGCCGAGCGGGTCTGCCTGCAGGTATACTCCTTTTTTGTATAAGGATTTGTCGAAGGAAACTTGTCCAATCCCTACAGAATTTGCTAAATTCCACCTTTAGTAACTGCTATATTGAAAAGAAAAAAGGTGGGATTAAAATGGCAAGGCTGGATCATGTTACGCAGATTGGAAATCCCGGCAGGGATCCGGAAATCTATCTCGAGGATTATGTT
>JBJELS010000181.1:0-9689 GCA_051879275.1 Lachnospiraceae bacterium | reverse complement strand
CCAAGGCTACCATGAATATATTGGGAATTCCAAGTATGTCTTTGGGAGAGGTGAACACCAATGATGATGCGCATACGGTAGAGATTCGTGAGGATGAGAAATCCTATAAAAAGATTATCCATTGTAAAGGGAAAATTACCGGAGCGATCCTGCAGGGTGATTTGGCTTATGGTGGAATTTTACAGCAGTTGATTGCCAACAAAATCGATGTTTCAAAAGTAAAGAAGCCGATTTTTGATGTGGATTATTCGGACTTCTTCCACATGAAAGAAAACTTTGAATTTTATTATGAGGACTAAAGCATTTTGATTATCCCACTGATACCAAAATGTAACTATTCAGCGTAAATCGTTTTAGAATGGAGGAAAAAGATGAACAGATTAGAAAGAATGCCGGTACCGGTATTGCCAACCTTTGTAGGGGCGCTGACATTATCTAACGTATATTCAGGAATGGGTTATCCAGTAGTACGCCACATTACCATGTGGGCAGCAACTATCGTTTTTTTACTTTATATTATTAAGCTGGTTAAATTCCCGGGTACCTGTAAAAAGGAATATGAAACGGTGGTTCCCTGCAGCCTTTACGCAGGATTTACTATGGTGCTGATGATTCTGGGAAGCTATTATTTTGATTATGTACCTGCTCTGGGAAGAGGAATGTGGGCTGTAGGCCTATGTATTCATGCGGTACATATCCTTGTATTTACTTACCGCAATGTAATAAGAAAGCGTGATATCAATACCTTTGTACCCAGCTGGTTCGTAACCTATAATGGAATTATGGTAAGCTGTGTAGTGGGCGGTGCGATGAATGCAGCAGGTATCTTAAAATATGTGGTGTATTATGGCATCATCATTTATTTCATTCTTATTCCGATTATGATTTGGAGACTGGTAATGGTGGAAGTAAAGCCTCCGGTATATCATACCATGGCTGTAGTATTAGCACCCTGCAGTCTTTGCGTGGTAAGCTATATTAATGTTATACCTGAGCCAAACCGGATATTGCTGTCGATTTTATATTTGTGTGTACTGGCTTCCCTTACCTTCATCATTATCAAGCTTCCAAAGTTCTTCTCCTTTCCTTTTGCACCCGGATTTGCAGGAATGACCTTCCCTATGGCAATCGGAATTGTGGCAAGTACAAAGATGGCCGGTTATCTGACTGCAGCAGGCAGTACACAGCTTGCCAATGCAGTCACGCAGATCAGTGGAATCCAGGTTTATCTGACCTCTATGATTATCGGATATGTTTTATTGAATTTCCTGATTATGGCATTGCGGATTGAACGGAAATAGGTTAGCTGCAAGAGTTAAATAAAGAAGAGGCGGAAAATTCTCCGCCTCTTCTTTATTTGTTGAAAAAACAAAACTCAATAAAATCTGCTGCTTCCTCATAGTCCTCCAGTCCAAAACAGGGAATAGAGGCAGAAGCCATCAGTTTTTCATCATCAGAAATCAGAGCAACATAGTCTCCGGCAGAACCGGGCAGTCCCTTCCCGGCAGCTTTTCGACAGATTCCTATTCGGGGAAGCTGTTCCTGCTTATAGCCTTCCACAAGAATCAAATCTACATCGTGAAGCATGGAGAGATTCTCTTCAAAGGTTCTGGGTCTGCTTTCGATGATGGCCGTTTTTGTGGCAGAGCTGATTAAAGTCATATCTGCTCCGGCTTTAGTAAAACGCCAGGAATCCTTTCCCTCTTTATCAATTTCAAAGTCATGGGCATCGTGTTTGACTATGGCAATACGCAGCCCTCTGCTTTTTAACAGCGGAATTAACTGTTCAATGAAGGTAGTCTTTCCTGTATTGGAATAGGCACCAAAGCCAAGGACAGGTATAGAGCCGGGACAGACAGCTCGTTTAAGCTGTACCTTGACAAAGGACAGAATATGAGGATAGAGTTCCTCCCGATTCTCCTCATCCAAATAAAAGCAGCGGCAGTTAGGATGGTTCCTTACCGCGTTTAGGAAGGAAGTATCCTTATCCTTTACGGCAGCAATCACCGGAGTGCTTTCATCCAGAATAGCCAAAACAGAACGGCAGAAGTCTTTTGCATCCGACTCCATAAATCCCAGCTCATCCATAAGAATCAGATTTTTCTTAGGTATGGGTGCCTGAAGTTTCAGGGCATACCGATTAAAAGCCTCACTGAAGGCAGAAAACTGCTTATTTGAGCAATACCCCAGAAGATTAGAAGTATCCCGTATGGGGGGAGAGCCGGCATCATAGATGTAGATGGGGCTGCCCCGGTGATCTGTTGCCAGGGTATTCTCTTTTTTTGTGCGAAAGCCGGACAGAGGAGGATGAATTTCTTCCAATATCCGATTGATCAGGGTGCTTTTTCCAACACCCCGTCTGCCAATAATCAGTGTATGCATGGCCTTGTCCTCTTAATCGTTATTTGAAGAATGCGTTTGCAGTCAGAGTAGCGTACTGCTCGTCGGTCAGGGTCACACCGTAGAACAGGCGATAATACTCCATACTTTCTGTTGGTTGGACTGTATTATAGGAGGTTAAATAGGGAAAGTCAAGACTGTTCTGATTTAAAAAGGCAATTGAAGCAGGAAAAAAAATATATTACAATTATGTAGCAATTAATTCTTGAAAGAAAAGAGTGGGGGCAGTATACATGAAGAGAATATGGATTTTGCCGATAATAGCTTTATTACTGGGTGCAAGTGGACTTTGTGGCTGTAGAGCTTCAGAAATAGAGAGGGAAGCGGCAGCAGTGGAGTCAAAAGAAAACAAACAGGAGCTGGATACACAAATCGTGGTTATTGGTGCTGATGAGGAGGGTCTTCGGGCTGCTTTAAGTGCAGTCGAGAGTGGAGCCCGAAGCGTTTTTTTGCTCTACCTGGAAGAGACTGCTTTGACAGAACTATTTTCGCAGGCAGAAAATAACGAAGCAATTACTCTTTTTCCGGCTACACAAGCCAAAGCATTGATTATGGGAACTGATGGCCGGATACATACATTGCGTGCATCTCGTGGGGAAGAAACATTAGTAATCCGGTGTGAAGCCGTAATTGTTGCCGTAAATCCCATTGATGAAGCCTATGCTCCCTTACTTTCCTTTTTAAGTAAATGTGAGCATGGTAATCTGCTGGTGGATGAACAGGGCAGATGCCTGAGAAATACGAATTTATCGCAGAATGCACCTACTAAATGCGGAGTACCGCTGACTACTACCGATAAAAATGGTGATGAGGAGAGTGTATTATCAGTGGTGAAAGGGCTTTACGGAGTAGGCGAGGCTCTTTGCGAGAATTTTGAACCGCCCGCTGTTGAGGATATTGCAAAGGCTGCCGCTAATTTGGAATGAAAGGAGTATCAGCCTGATGTTGGGGAGGAGCATAACCGGCCGTTTAACCAAACACATAATAGAAGAAGCACATCCCGTATGGGACAAAAAGCGATGTATAAATAGGATTCAGAAAAAGGTTGTCTGTAAAATATGTGAAGCTTCCTGCGTGAACGCAGTATGGGAAAATGTGGATGAACCGGATTTTTCCCAATGTGATGACTGTGGTATTTGTGCGGCTCATTGTTCGGGTGGGGCCTTGACGGGATCGCCTTTCTATGTTCAGCGTTTGGTGGAGCTGGCTCAAAAGTCGGGAGGAAAAGTTATTTTAGCTTGCGAAAATCAGGAAAAGGAAGCGGACTGTAAGCTGAGATGCCTTGCTTCCTATCCATGGGAAGTATTGGCATTGTTGGCCCTGCAGGAAAATCAGATTACTTTTTTTAAAGGAGATTGTGAGACGTGTGTATATAAAATGCAAATGATATTTTTTGAGAGAAATATGGACAGACTGGAAGATTTTTTAGGGAAAGAAAGCTATTGCTCTCTATTCAGTGAGGAGACTGCTCCCATTCTACAGAATAGGAGGGAGGTATTTGCCGGACTTTTAGCAAGAGGAAAACGGACGGCAGCCGCCCTTCTGCCGGAGGAATTAAGGCAGGAGGCGGACGGGGATTTATGGAGAAGACTTTTGCTCTATCGGCTTTATTACCTGAAGGAAACGGGTCCGGAAAATACAGTAGAAGCAGGATGGACTACTCCTATTATTACGGATAATTGTATAGCCTGCGGAATCTGTGAGAGAGTATGTCCGAATGGGGCTTTACGCGTGGTTCCCACAGAAGATGGTCATTTCCTCATGGCACATTTTGGGTGGAAATGCAGAGGATGCGGGCTTTGTAAAGAAACCTGTCCGTGGCAGGGAATTGAAGGATTTGGAGTTGCTGTAACCAATTATCCGCAGCATCCGATGACTACACTGACGGGAGCGCACCCCTGCAGCAAATGTCAGGCTCCCTGTGCCCGGGAAGATGAACTATGTATGACTTGTAAAATACAGAGTGGCAGTAAATAAAACCATATAGATTCAGTGAAGGGAAGATACAATGAAACAGACAGGAGAAAAGGATAGACGCACATTAAGGAAGATGTATAAGGATAAATTATCTCTGAGGACACTGCTTACTCTTCAATATCTTATTTGTGTTGCTATATTGCTTTTTATTCAGTTCTGTGTAGTTAACATTATTCTTTATCCCAGACAGGCAGAAAGAGAAAAGCAGCTGATGCAGAATCAGGTGGAATCAGAAGCGGAAAAAGTAGGAGCGGTATTTTATCGGGAGCTGGGAGTGATAACCGGACTTTCCCAAACATACGCTTTGATGGATATGGATTTTTATGAATATAGGGATTATGTGCAAAAAGTCGGCAGTAAATTGGTATATGTCGAAGATAAGAATGCACGAAGACTTCTTCTTTGTGATACCGATAAGAAGGCTTATCTGGAGAATGGCAGCCAAATTGATTTATCCGGGGAACCCTTTTTCAACTCTTTATGGCAGCAGGGTGATAAGAACGGAATATATTATCTGGCAGATACAGATATGGGGGAAGGAGAAAAGGACTGGTTGATCGCTGCGGCTTTACTGCTGGATAAAGAAGGAAAAAACAATGGATATTTACTTTCCTGCTTTGAGGCAGAAGAGAGTCTTTCTTCCTTTTCAACTTCTATTTTCCCGGAGGATGCTGCTGTATGGCTTACGGACAGCGAAGGAGAGCTGCTCTGGAAAAACGTACAAGGGAATGAATTACTTAACATGGATAACGATAGTGGTGAAAAATCAGCAGATATCCTTATGAAAAATTCAGGTGAAAGCTCCGGATTATATCAGGTATCTTTGGATAAGCAAAAGACGGTGGGATTTGCTGAGATTCCTAAAACCTATGGTTGGAAATTGTATATGGTGTGGAATAATATTGGGCTGGATACTTATTCGGAACAATATGCAGGGTTTTCCTGGCTGCTATGGACGGTATTAATATCTTTACTGACGGCGGTGGCCTTTTGTATTGCTGCGAATGTGATCCGTCCAATGGAACAGCTGACCGATATTATTCAAAAAATGGATGAACGGGACTCTATGCCTGTAAAACAGCATTTTTTTATTAGAGAAATTGAACATTTGGCGCAGAGTATAAATGGTATGCAGTCCCGAATAAATCAATTATTTGATAATATGGTAAAGAAAGAAGAAGCGAAACGAAATGTAGAACGAAAAATGCTTCAGGCTCAGATTACACCTCATTTCTTATACAATACTCTGGATAATATTTCCTGGAGGGCGATTAGCTGTGGAAACTGTCAGATACCGGATATTATCAGCGCGCTTTCCACTTTCTTTCATATTTCTCTCAGTGATGGAAGAGAATTTATTACATGGAATGAGGAGGCTGAACACATCTACAGCTACCTGTTCATCCAGCAGATGCGCTACGAAGATAGGCTGGATTTTGATTTGGATTTAGACCAGTCCATTAAAGACTATTATGTGATTAAACTGCTTCTGCAGCCATTGGTAGAAAATGCACTTTATCATGGAATAAAACCGAAAGAAGGACGGGGCTGTGTCAGAATCTCGATTAAAAAGGAGGAGGAAAATCAGATATATGTGCTGATTGAAGATGATGGAGTGGGGATGACCTCAGAACGTCTTGAGCAGGTTCGCAGGACTCTTATGGAAGGTGTTTGTGATGCAGGATTTGGACTTTGTACAACCTTGAAAAGGTTGAAGTTTACCTATGGAGAAAGCTGCAGTTTTACTATTGACAGTAAAGAGGGTAGAGGAACAACGATAGAAATTAGTCTGCCTCTGGAAACGGAAAGGAGAGAAAATGGCTGATTTACTGATTGCGGACGATGAAATTGCCATTCGTCAGGGCTTGAAGAAAATTATATCTGATTTTGATTTAAACCTGAACTGTGTGGGACTTGCGGCAGATGGAGTACAGGCATTGGAAATGGTGAAAATGTATCGCCCCCAGATTCTTTTGGTAGATATTAATATGCCCAGAATGGATGGTCTGGAAATGATTGATAAGGCTCGTTCATTGATTCCGGAAAGTAAAATTATTGTTGTTTCCGGTTATGATAAATTCGATTATGTAAGACAGGCACTTCGGCTGGGTGTTTTTGATTATATTTTAAAGCCCATTAATCATGGCTCTCTATATGTGGTTTTATCAGAGGCCATGAAGGAGCTGGAGGGCAGACTGAAGCCGCGGGAGGAGTTGGCAGAGGAGGATGTTGTCAGCGCGGTGCTTCAGGAAATCGGCAGGCGTTATTCGGATAAGGAGCTTCGCCTTTCCACATTGGCAGATGAATTCTATGTCAGTACAGCGGCCCTTTCCCGTGGAATTAAGGAAAGAACGGGACAAAATTTTTCTGTTTATTTGACAGAGCTTCGGATGCAGAAAGCGGTGGATATGATCAATAGCTCCAGGGGAATTATGATTTATACGTTAGCAGAAAAGGTAGGGTGCTCCAGTCAACATTATTTCTGTAAACTGTTTAAAGAGTATATGGGCTGCACACCCAGTGAATATATTCGAGTACGTGAAAAATCAAAGGAATAGTATACAAAAACTATCAAGAAATGATCGGATATTTGTAAACATATTACAAAAAAGTGGAAAGAATTACAAAGACTGTGGAAATCTGCTGTGCTAAAATTAAGATGTTAAAAACTGATGAAGAATCAATAATATGGGAAGAAAGGAGAGTAAGCATGAAAAAACAAGGAAGAATATCGCTGGTTATTATGCTGGTTATGGCCTTGACGTGTACCTCGCTATTGACCGGATGCGGTTCTACCGAGAAGGGTGAGCAGGCAGCAAGGAAGGCTGTGGGTACAGCTGTGGTAAACGAAGCAGGTGCTGTTGGAGACTACAACGGAATAGTAGGGCCGACGCTTGAGGCTGTTTATACACAAACAGAGGAAGAGGCCAAAAAGTATGATGCCGAAATGAAAAATATCATGGAGAATGGTCTGGGTGCAGATCGTGAACTGCAGTCAGGTATCTAAGCCGTATCAGACAATGGGACGGCGGATATCCTGTCAAAATTTTAATTTACCAGAATGGCAGTAAAGGAAGGAAAACTATCCATGGAGAAAGAACTGAACATGCTGCGGGAGGAAGTGATACCGTGGTTACTGTTGCTTCAGAAATACTATCAAGGAAATTTTTGCAAGCTGGATAATTCAGAATGGGAGGAAGTGCTCAGGGCACTCGGGGAAGCTATACCGGAAGGAATGCCGAATGTGAAAAAAGGGTTTGATTTACTTTTGCAGGCTGAACCTTCAAAAAGACAGGATATGCAGTATGATTTTAATCGTCTGTTTATCGGACCGGATACACTTTTGGCACCACCCTATGAATCGATTTATCGAAATCCTGAGAAAACATTAATGCAGGCAGAAACTCTGAGGGTTAGAGCAAAATATCTGGAAGCAGGTTTAGAGATTTCCAGAAAGAATGTGGAACCTGATGATTTTATTGCGTTTGAATTGGAGTTTCTCCTCTTTTTGCTAAGCGAAGACTCGTCGGAAAAAAGGGAGCTGGCGGTTCGTTTTCTAAGAGAGCATATATTGGTATGGTATGCGGATCATGTGAAAGCAATCAGAGAGAACACTGAACATCCAATCTGTTTGGCAATGGCAATGATTCTTGAAGGAGTAATGGAGAAATTTGATGCCGTACTGTCAATGACACCTCAATCATAAAAGTTTGGGAGGGAAGATAAACATGCAAGATCAAATGACAAGAAGAAGTTTTCTAAAAGGCGCCGCAGCAGTAGGCGTACTGGCAGGCTTGGGAGGGGTTAGTGTTTCCTCTTTTTCAAAGGCTGCCGAGGAGGGAGGAAGCGGAGTAAAAACCACTTACAATTGTTGTCCTCGTAACTGCTATGACACCTGTTCCATCATTACAACGGTGGAAGATGGAGTAATTAAATTTGTTACCGGTAATCCTGAGAATACCTACACCAACGGACGGTTATGCGTAAAAGGGTATAGTTATCCCCGACGTGTATATTCTCCTGATCGTATCAAATACCCTATGAAACAGACTGCTAAAGGAAGTGGACAATGGGAGCAGATCAGCTGGGATGAAGCATATAATATTATTGCAGACAAGATTCTTGAAATCAGAAATGAGTACGGAAATACTTTGGGAATTTGTCTGAATAAGTATAGTGGTAATTTTAACGTATTGACCTATGGTATTGAAGGTATGATGGCCAGCTTTGGTCATACCACCCGTTGTCAGGGAACACCCTGTTGGCCGGCCGGAATTGATAGCCAGAGCTTTGACATGGGGGCTATTCTGAACTCTGATCCGGAAAGCTTTGCTAAGTCTAAGCTGATTATTGGCTGGGGAGTTAACCCTGCATGGTGTTCTGTACATTCCATGCATATTATTCAGAAGGCAAAGGAGAACGGATGCAAGGTTATTTTCATTGATCCGGTTATGACCGCTTCTGCTTCTAAGGCAGATGAGTTTATTGAAATTAAGACCAGTACAGACGGAGCTTTGGCACTGGGTATGTGCCGCTACATTATTGATAATAAGCTTCATGATACAGCATGGATGGAGGCAAATTCCATCGGATATCAGGAATTTATCAGTTATGTAAAGAAAAATATTACCGTAGAATGGGCGTCTGAGAAGACCGGAGTGCCTGTAGAGGTAATTGAGCGTCTGGCACATGAATATGCCACTACTGAACCGGCTGCTATTTGGATTGGTTACGGTATGCAGCGTCATGCCAATGGAGGTGCCAACGTGCGTGCCATTGATGCCCTTGCTGCACTCTGCGGTAATGTTGGTAAGCTGGGTGCAGGTGCTAACTATGCACAGTTAGACAGCTGGGGCTTCAACTATGCAGCAATGGTGGAAGGCGGACAGAATACAGATAATGTAGATAGTGACCGTTATATCAACATTAATAACTTTGGTGCTGATTTACTTAATCTTACCGACCCTCCGATTAAGCTGCTTTGGGTAGCCTGTCGTAATCCCATGAGTCAGGATCCGGAAGCAGGAGTGGTAAAGAAGGCATATGAGTCTGTGGATTTGGTAGTAACGGTTGATCAGTTTTTCAATAAATCCGTTGAAATGTCTGATATCGTATTACCCTGCTGTACGATTTTTGAAACCTGGGGACTTCATGCCAGCTATTGGCATTACTGGATGAACGGTAATGAGCCGGCCATTGACCAGATGTATGAGTCAAAATGTGATGTGGAAATTGCTATGGGACTGTCTGAAGTATTAAATGCAAAGCAGGCCGGTTCCTGTACATATCCCACAGGCCGTACAATGGAAGAA
>JBJELS010000180.1:0-2110 GCA_051879275.1 Lachnospiraceae bacterium | reverse complement strand
CAGACTCAGATAGATTCCCGTATCTGCCGGGGAATAAAAGCTTCGTCCGCTTCGGCCTCTTCCCCCGGTCTGACTGCCGGCAATTACGGTATAGCCCTCCGGGGCACCGTCGGCAGCCTTATCCCTTACCAGAGTATTGGTGGAATCCAGAGTGGGAAATACAGATAGTTTTAGGCCGCTGCATATGGGCTCCAAATATTTCTCAATACCCTGGACGGAAAGGATATCTGTTTCTACGGCAAGACAGTAGCCCTTGTTACGTACCGCATCGATACAGTAGCCTTCGTTTTGCAGGCTCTTTACTGCCTTCCAGACTGCCGCTCTGGAAAGAGAAAGCCTCTCGGCAATGGCTTCACCGGAAAAATAGACTCCCTTATGATTTTCAAAAAGTGAAAGCAGTTCTTCTCGCGTTCCCATTTCTTCCTCACCTCTAATGTTTCTTTTAACAGATAAAAGTAAAGCATATCCCGGAGAAAATGTCAACCATAAAAGTGATTAGAGTTTACAATGTTAAAAAAGGAAATTATTAGAAAGCAAAAGGGGAGAGAATCCGTTTATTATAGGATTTGTTAAATTTTTCCGTTGATTTTTGTGAATTATTCCGTGACCGGGAGAATTGCAAATTCAGTGTTAATTGGATATAATTAGTCCTAATTAAAATATATTCTTATTAAGAAATATATTTTAAGAGATAGTTAAGTAATGTAATTGGGTTGCAAAAGAAGGTAATGAATGTGGAAATGGAGGTAGTATGAAAAGAGAAATCAAAAAGGTTCTGGTAGCCAATCGTGGTGAAATTGCTGTCCGTATCCTGAGAGCATGTCATGATTTGGATATCAATACAGTGGCAATTTATTCTAAAGAGGATATTTTGAGCGGATTCAGAACGAAGGCAGATGAGTCTTATATTATTGGAGAAACGCTTTCTCCCCTGGGAGCCTATCTGGCTATTGATGAAATTGTGGCAATGGCAAAAAAACGTGGTGTGGATGCCATCCATCCCGGATACGGCTTTCTTTCCGAAAATGCGGATTTTGCAAGAGCCTGTGAGAGAGAAGGCATTATTTTTATCGGCCCCTCCTCCGATGTTTTGGGAAAAATGGGTGACAAGCTGAGTGCTAAAGAGCTGGCAGACCGGTGTAATGTTCCTACCATTCCGGGCAGCACCGATCCCTTAAAAAGTGCAGAGGATGCAGTGGCAAGAGCCAACAGCTACGGCTATCCCGTTATTTTAAAGGCGGCAGCAGGCGGCGGCGGACGCGGTATGCGCTCCTGCTATAATGATGCGGAAGTGGCTCAGGCCTTTGAATTGGTAAGTGAAGAAGCCAGAAAGTCTTTCGGTAATGATGCTATTTTCATGGAGAAATTCCTGGTTGAGCCCAAGCATATAGAAGTGCAGATTCTTGCAGATGAATATGGGAATATTGTTCACCTGTATGAACGTGACTGTTCTTTGCAGAGACGTTACCAGAAGGTAATTGAATATACCCCGGCCTTTTCCGTTCCGGAAGAGGTATTGGAAAAAATCAGAAATGAAGCCGTTAAGATTGCCAGGGAAGTAGGCTATACCAGTGTAGGTACAGTGGAATTTCTTGTGGATAAGGATATGAACCATTACTTTATCGAGATGAATCCCCGTATTCAGGTTGAACATACCGTAACGGAGGTGGTAACCGGTATCGATTTGGTAAGAGCCCAGATTCTGGTGGCAGCCGGCGAACCCTTAAGTCATCCCGTTATTGGTGTAACCTGCCAGGAGGATGTAAAGAGCAGAGGATTTGCACTGCAGTGTCGTGTGACTACCGAGGATCCGGAAAATAATTTCGCACCGGATACCGGTAAGATTACGGCTTATCGAAGCGGCGGCGGCAACGGTGTCCGTCTGGATGGCGGTAATATCTATACCGGAGCAGTGATTTCTCCCTACTATGATAGTTTATTGGTAAAGATTACTACCTATGATTCCACCTTCCAGGGAGTAGTTCGTAAGGCCCGCAGGTCTTTAACGGAAATGCGTGTACGAGGAGTGAAGACCAACATTGCCTTTTTAGGTAAAATTTTGCAGAATCCCGTCTTTTTAGAGGGACGCTGCCATACTAAGTTCATTGAT
>JBJELS010000179.1:0-2111 GCA_051879275.1 Lachnospiraceae bacterium | reverse complement strand
CGGAAAAACCGGAAAAGGAGTTAAGGTTGCCGTATTGGATACGGGGATTAAGATTGGCCATCAGGACGTAACGGCTCAGATTTCCACCGGTTTTTCCGGGGGAAGTATTGATCAGTCCGGTAATGTAACAGAGGGAAATACCAATGGCGGTAATGATGGTCATGGTCATGGTACCCATGTAGCCGGGATTATTGCAGCAAAGAGTAACAGCATCGGCGGCCGCGGCATTGCCTATGAAGCAGAGCTTTTGTCCGTTAAGGTGATGAGGGATGATGGCTCGGGTACCACGGCAATGATTGTAAAGGGACTGGATTATGCCATTGAGAAGAAGGTGGATATTATCAACATGAGCCTGGGAGGCTACGCTTATCAGGTGTTTGAGGCAGATCGGGTTAAGAAGGCTTATGAGGCCGGTATTGCCGTATTCTGTGCGGCCAGTAATGATTCTGCCCAGAGCTCAGCCTATCCGGCAGCCTATGAGGGGGCAATAGCTATTGCAGCCCTGGATAAAAATAATCATAAGGCAGATTTTTCCAACTATGGAAGCTGGGTAAGGTACAGTGCTCCCGGAGTGGATATTTGTTCGACAATCGCAACCACTACCAATGCCTATGGCAGAATGAGCGGAACCTCACAGGCTACTCCTGTGGCTGCCGGTATTGCAGCTGTTCTGTGGAATGAGGTTGAAGGGGAAGGTAAGACCAGAGTCGATAATTTATTGGCACTGATGGATAGGAGCTGTGAGAAGGTTACCGGAAGCGGTCTGGGCAAGGGTGTGGTTAGTCTGACCAAGGCGCTGGGTCTGGATGGAGTGACAACGGTTCCTTCAAAGCCTGTATTTTCAGAAAAAACCGGGAAAGTATTTATAACGGATACAGGAACGGAGCAGACAGTGACTATTTCGGCAGGGGCTGAAAGCATTATCTATTATAGTACGGATGGAAAAAATGTAACCTATAAAAATGGTGTGCTTTCTTCCAATGCCATACAGTATGACAGCAGTATGCCGATTAGGCTGAATGAAATCTGCAATGCCGGTGGGAAGGTTACCATCAAGGCCATTGCGGTCAATCGGAATAACCAGCTGGCCAGTGGGGCAGTTTCCGCAACCTATACCTTAAAGCCTAAATATGCCACAGAGATAAGCATTGCCTCTGCCACCGGCAGTAAGGAGGTGGCTAAGGGAAAGAGCCTGAAGCTGACAGCAGCTTTTACTCCTGCTTATGTGACAGATAAGAGTCTGGAGTGGTCAGTGGAAGGGAATCCTGCAGGAATTACGGTAAAGGCGGGAACCGTTACGGTAAAGAATACGGCAGCTGCCGGCTTGTACAAAATTAAAGCTACAGCCAAATCTATGGGAGGAAGCTATACAGGAGTATCGAATACCTTTCAGATTCAGGTGACAGAAGGGAATAATCCCATTACTGTAATTAAAATCAATAATCCAAAGGCCGTAAGTAAGGTCAACGTGGGGCAGAAGGTAACCAGTTTAGTAACCGTTACGAAAAAAGATAAGACCGTCGTGGCGGCAGAGGAACTTACCTGGATCAGCAGTAATCCTGAGACTGCAGCTGTGGAAGCTACGGGAAACACATTGACTGTTCGTGGAGAGAAGGCAGGAAAGGCCAAGATTACCGGTATGGCGAAGGATGGTTCCGGGAAGATGCTTTCCTACACGGTAACGGTGGTGCAGCCGGTCACAGGAATTACCATCAGTCCTGCTTTGGGAAATCAGCAGGTGGCGGCAGGCGGCTCAGTAAATATGACAGCCAGGGTTGAGCCGGCGGATGCGACCAATAAAGCTTTAATCTGGACCAGTAATCATCCCCTGGTTAAGGTAAGCAGTACCGGTAAGGTGAGTGTGGGAGCAAAAGCTTCCGGTAAGGTAAGTATTACGGCAACGGCCAGGGATGGTTCCAGCCAGTCTCACACCTATGTGCTTATGGTGACTTCCGGTAAGGTAACGAAAATAACCGTGGATCAGAAGACCGTAAATATTTTCCGGGTATCCAATAAGTTTAAAGCTCCTACCAGTACGGTAGTCAGGGTTAGTGCATCAGGAGATAATCCCACTGCCTGGACGGCAACCAGCAGTAATAGTGAGCTGGTTA
>JBJELS010000178.1:0-9829 GCA_051879275.1 Lachnospiraceae bacterium | reverse complement strand
GTGATGTAAATGCACCCGACAGGAATCGAACCTGCATTAAAGGCGTCGGAGGCCTCCGTTCTATCCATTAGACTACGGGTGCAAATTGTGCGGATGCATAAATTATTACAAATTTATTACAATCCGAGAAATATAATACCACATATTTGCACCCTTGTCTAGTCTCCAATTAAGATGGATTTATTCTAAAGAAATCACACTCTTTTCTTTGCTTACATATAAATAAGCATGATTTGCCAGCCATTCCTGTATATCCACATGGCAGGCATTTACTTCTCGTACCATTTGGTTATACTCTTCTTTCTTATTTTCTCCCTGCTTTTCCACCAGAATCAGTTCATGAACGGAGCTGGGAAGAATATAAAAATCCCCTCTCAACCGCTCTGTCAGTTCCTCCAGAATACCCTCATACAAAATACAGGAGGCTCCGTAGTACCTGTCTTTATTGGTTAAAACATACATGGGAAGCCTGCACCGGTCAACCTCATCGGTCATCTGGGAAAGGGTGCTTTCCAAAAATGCTTCCTTATCCTGAGGATATTCCCTGCAGATTTCCTCAACACTGTCCTCAATTGACCTTTCCATAATTTCCTTAATCATCCTACTCATAGGCTGCAGACAATAGGGCTGCAGGCGGGGACTGTTTTCCTTTGCCGCCCTGAATAATTCTTTTTCGCTAATCTTCCATGCCGAAAGATGATGCCGGTGAATCAGTACCGACCCTTTTCCAATGCTTTCATTTACAATCAGACAATGACAGACAACCGCCAGATCATGAAACTCCTCATAAGGAATTTCCTTCAGTAATTCTTTATTTCTTTCTTTATGGATTAATCGCAGAACCAGCTTCTTCTTCACCTTGCCGTAATCCAGAAAAAAGTCAATGTCCAACTCCCGGGATAGCTGATTTTCTTCATAGAGGGTGATAATCTCACTGAGAATATCGCCAAACTCCCTTCCCTCCTTATACTGTTCAAAAAAATGGTTAATGTAAACTGTAGGGGCAATATTCTTTTGGGCCATCAAAACACAGACTCCCTGTAATTTTACCCCATTGTTTTTATAAATCTGCTGAGCTTCAATTCTGGCATCGGGACCGTAAAATTCTACCAGTGCCTTTACCACTTTTTCTGTAAATGCTTGTAATTCCATAGCTTACCTCCAAAAAAGAAGACAACAGGTTATCTGTTGTCTTGCAAGCTTTTATCGAATTACAGTTGAAATTTATACTCTGGATAAATATTCACCGGTTCTGGTATCAATCTTGATTTTGTCTCCCAGTTCCACGAATAAAGGAACATAAACGGTAGCTCCGGTCTCTACTACTGCGGGCTTGGTTGCACCGGTAGCAGTATCACCCTTAAATCCGGGCTCTGTTTCTGTAACTTCCAGTTCTACGAATAAAGGAGGCTCAATGGCAAATACACTGCCGTTATGAGAACAAACCTTACAAATATCATTCTCCTTAACAAACTTAAGAGCATCTCCGATGGATTCCTCATTCAGGGCAATCTGCTCAAAGGTTTCCTGATCCATAAAGTGATACAGATCACCGTCAGAATATAAATATTGCATGTCCTTTCTGTCAATACGTGCCTGAGGACATTTCTCAGTAGGACGGAAGGTCTTTTCTACCACGCCGCCACTTTTGATATTTTTCAGTTTGGTTCTGACAAAAGCCGCACCTTTACCGGGCTTTACATGCTGAAATTCAATAATCTGAAAGATATTATTATCCAGTTCGATAGTAATACCGTTTCTGAAATCACCTGCTGAAATCATTCTTTTTTTCCTCCTAAATCATGCCGTGCATTACAATTCTAAACTATTTTATCCTATTATGTATTATTTGGCAAGCAAAAAATCTATGGCTTCCAGATATCCCTCCAATCCCCGTCCGTAAATCTGATGATCACAAACCTCTTTGGTAACGGATATCTTTCTGAATTCTTCCCGAGCAGTAATATCCGAAATATGGATTTCCACCTTAGGAATCTCTATGCTGGCCAACGCATCCCGAATCCCATAGCTGTAATGGGTAAAAGCCCCCGGATTAATGACAATTCCCTCCGTTTTATCATAATAGGCCTCCTGAATGCGGTCTATGATTGCGCCCTCATGATTGCTTTGAAAGATCTGTATCCGACAGCCGCATTCCTCGCCCTTCTTCTCAATCATCTCTACAAGAGCCTTATAATCCCGATTTCCATAAATTCCCTTTTCCCGTATTCCTAAAAAATTTAAATTGGGACCGTTAATCACTAAAATATTCATTCTCTCATTTCCTTCCCTGCTTTTTCGATTTCCTCTGCTACCTCATCAATGGTTTTTCCATCTACCCGGATTATCAGCTCTGCCGCTTTAAGATAAGCTGATTCCCGACAGGCCATCATCTCCTCTATCCTTTTTCGGGGATTATGGGTTTGTAGAAGAGGTCTGGTGACATCTCCCTTTATCCGTTCAAAAATCGTATCCGGCTCTGCCTTCAAATAAACCACTAGTCCCAGTTGCTTTAACAGGCTTCGATTCTCCTCCCGCAAAGGAAGTCCCCCTCCTACGGAGATTACTCTCTGCCTTTTTTCCTTAAGCAACTTATGCAGGCAGTCCGTTTCCATGACTCTAAAAGTCTCTTCTCCCTGTTGTTCAAAAATGGTTTTGATTGAGCAGCTCTGCTGTTCTTCGATATAATGATCCGTATCCACAAAGGGCAGCTTATCCTTTTCAGCCAGCCTCTGCCCCACACTGGTCTTTCCGCTTCCCATATACCCGATTAAAATCAGACTATTCTTCAATTCCCATTTCACCTTTCATCTTCGCATAAACTTCTAAGGCCAGCTCTTCCTCAACCTTTACTCCATTCCACAATTCAAAGGCTTCCACTGCCTGATAAAGGAGCATCTTCAGCCCATGGAAGGCCACGCCGCCGCTTTCCTCCACCAACTGCATGAATCGGGTTCTGGCAGGCCGGTAAATCAAATCGTATCCGGTATGAACCCGTTGATAAAACTCCCTATCCTCAATCACGGTTTTTTCCACATTCGGGGCCAGTCCTACACTGGTTGCCTGAATACACAGCATCTTCTCCCGGGGAAGACCGGAATAATTCGTCAAAGTCATGGGAACAATCAGCTCCTTCTCAAAAGCCTGATTTACCTCAGCCGCAATTTTCTCTGCCTTATCAAGACTTCTATTCATTAGAAAAACCTTTCCGGCTCCATAGGAGGCCAGAAGATAAGCCACTGCTCTGGCTGCACCTCCCGCTCCAAGAAGAATAACCTTCTGATTTCCTATTCTGATACCTTCACTGCTTATTGCCCGATAAAGGCCGGAAATATCCGTATTATATCCTTTGTACCCCTGCTTTGTCCTGACCAGGGTATTTACTGCACCGATTTTAGCCGCCACCCCATCACATTCTGTAAGCGCCTCCATTACGTCGCTTTTATAAGGCACCGTTATATTCATTCCCAGAACATTCAGCTGCCAGGCTCCCTGAACAGCGGTTATCACATCCTCCTCCACCAAAAAGGGAACATAGACAAGAGGAAGTCCCATTTTCTCTGCTAAGGTATTGTGAATCAGGGGAGACATGGTATGTTCAACCGGCTTCCCTATCAGTCCGCATACTTTCGTTTTACCGTCAATTATCATTTGGGTTCACCCTTACTTTCTGTTTGGATAAAAATGCAGTACAATTTTTTCCAGATAACGCTTTAATACAATCTGAATCTCTTCCTTTGGATCAATGGGATTTACAAGAATGGAATAAACTCCTGCCCGTTTTGCTCCCCAGACATCTGTAAACAGCTGATCGCCCACAAAAAGCGTATTCCGTTCATCAGTTCCCATCCTCTTCATGGCTCTTTGGTAATTTTTTACCGACGGTTTTTGCGCCTTATATATGTAGTCCGCCCCCACCGGCTGGGCAAAACGTTTTACTCTCGGTTCCTTATTATTGGACAGAAGAATAGTTTTATACCCCATTGCATGAAGACTGTTAAACAGGCAAATACTTCTCTCATCTGCATCTGCCCCATGGGGAACTAAAGTATTATCAATATCAAAAATAATCCCTCGATACCCCTTTTCATACCATATTGGGAAAGGTATCTCATAGGTGGAAGGATATATTTCATTGGGGAAAAAAGGGTCAAAAATGTGCATATCCCGCTCCTTTGCAAATCTTTTTAGATTATACCCCATCTTAGGATTCCTGCCAAGACAGCAAAATCCCCTTTCTTCAGACAGGGCCTGAAAAAAGGGGAGTAAAAGCAATGCTATGACTGGCTCATTACCTTTTTTAATTCATCCATAAAGGTGTTAATATCCTTAAACTCCCGATAAACGGAAGCAAAACGTACATAGGCAACGGTATCCAGGTCTTTAAGCTTGTTCATCACCATTTCTCCGATAATTCCGCTGGAGATTTCCTTATCCTCCCGATTAAAGATTGCTGTCTCCACCGCATCCACCAATTCATTGATCTGATCAGCGCTGATAGGACGCTTATGGCAGGCCCGAAGCACACCGGCTTCAATTTTACAGCGATCATAGGTCTCCCGATTATTATCCTTTTTGATGACGATTAAGGGAATGGTCTCCACCTTCTCATAGGTTGTAAAACGTTTACCACATTCATCACATACTCTTCTGCGGCGGATCGAGTTATTCTCATCTGCCGGTCGGGAATCAATTACTCTGGTATTTTCATGGCTGCAGAATGGGCACTTCATGGACTTCCTCCTTAGTATTATCAGTTATATGAATTATAACCAAAATAAATTTTTCTGTCAATTTTTCTTCTCCGATTAAGCTAACAGACATCTACCAGAATGATATCCGGTCCGATCTGTCGAATATCCTTGAAACATATTTCAATCTCTGATTCAGATGAAAAAGCGGCAAACAAACTGCAAAAGCAGGGACGGTCGGAAACGAATATTTTTTTGATACAGCCGTTACACTCATCAAATTCCATATCTACTACATTGCCTAAAATACGGCAGTCACGCAGATTAATAACCTCTTTTTTGCGAAAATCTGTGAACAGCATAACAATTTTCTTCCTTTTTCTTTATCTTATGCAGTCAGAAATCGTTTCATCACACCCAGGGCATTTTTTTCCAGACGACTTACCTGTGCCTGGGATATTCCTATTACCTTTGCCACCTCCATCTGCGTCTTTCCTTCAAAAAAGCGCAGGCTAATAATCTCGTGTTCCCTCTCTCCCAGCTGCTTCATGGCTTCACTGAGAGAAAGATGCTCTACCCAGTTTTCCTCACGATTCTTTTTATCACTGATCTGATCCATAACATATAGGGTATCTCCTCCGTCGGTATAGACCGGTTCGTAGAGACTCATGGGATTTTGAATGGCATCCATGGCATAGACCACCTCTTCCTTCGGAAGTCCGATTTCAGCAGCAATTTCGGCAATAGTAGGCTCTTTCATCTTTTTTTTCGTTAAATTCTCTTTGGCATACATTGCCTTATAGGCGGTATCCTTGATGGAGCGGCTTACTCTTATGCTGCTGTTATCTCTCAGGAAACGGCGTATTTCTCCCATAATCATGGGAACCGCATAGGTACTGAACTTAACATTCAGACTGATATCAAAATTATCAATGGCCTTCATCAATCCGATACAGCCAATCTGAAACAGGTCATCCACATTTTCATTGGAGGCTGAAAACCGCTTAATTACGCTTAAGACGAGCCTTAAATTACCCTTAATATATTCTTCTCTGGCCCCAAGATCTCCTTCCTTGATTCGTACAAACAAAGACTCCTTCTCCTGCTGCTTCAGCAGTGGGAGTCTTGCGGTATTTACACCGCAGATCTCTACTTTTCCCTGCACCCCTTGACTCTCCTTTTCGCAAAAATCTTTATGCTTAAAGGATTTCTCAAAGTGAGTAAAATTATTCTTTTATTCTGCCTTTAGCATTTCTTTTTTTAATCGTTTCATAATCTTCTTTTCCAATCGGGAGATATAGGACTGTGATATTCCCAGATAGGCAGCCACCTCCTTCTGTGTCATTTCTTCCCCGGAGGGTGTAGCCAGTCCGTAACGGAGTGTAATAATTACCTTTTCTCTGGAGGAAAGCTTTTCCATAGCCTTTTTTAACAGCTTTTTTTCCACTTCATTTTCCAGATTCCGATAAATCACATCTTCATCGGTTCCCAGAATATCACTGAGCAGCAGTTCATTTCCGTCCCAGTCTACGTTTAAAGGCTCATCGATAGAAACCTCCAGCTTATTCTTACTGGTTTTTCTCAAGTGCATTAAAATTTCGTTTTCAATACATCTGGAAGCATAGGTTGCCAGCTTAATGTTTTTCTGTGGATTAAAGGTGTTAATGGACTTAATCAGACCGATGGTTCCGATGGAAATCAAATCTTCTACTCCCACCCCCGTATTATCAAACTTTTTTGCAATGTATACCACCAGACGAAGATTATGCTCAATTAAGGCAGTCTTTGCCCGGGCATCTTCATCCTGCCCCAGACAGGCAATCATCTCATTTTCCTGACGGCTGGTAAGGGGAGGCGGCAGAACCTCTGTCCCTCCTATGTAGTGAATATCCCTTGAATCCTGGATATTTCCCTGCTCCTTCTTTATCATTCTGAAATTCACGCCACCAGGTAACGTCACGTTAAAAATCACCAATTATTCCTCCTCGTTTTCCAATAATGCGGGATGCAGAATCATTTGATAGGCTTTTCCTGCTGAAATAACCCCTTCTACCAGTCCAATAAAAGGTTCTGCTACCACTTTCACTTCTCCCTCCTGTAGGATTTCCATCCTTTCAATTTTGTAGGCTTCCATCAGTCCCCCCTGCCTGCCCACACTGTGAAAGGGAACAGGTCGGAAATGGCTTGGCAGAAATCCGCATTTTGCTCCTGAAACAACCTGCTTTTCTACCAGGGAAACCGGCTTTTTACTGATCGGCTCTCTGAGCGAATTTCCGGAATCCACTAATGCCCTGAAAGAAAAGCTTTCTCCCCCCGGCAGGACTAATTTCACCCTGACAAAGCTGTCCCCTTTTCTTTTCCAATACCTTCCCACAAGCATTTTGACCATGAATGTAAAGCTGCCGGAAAGAACCAATATCTCTACGGGAGTGATATTCTGTCCATAAAACAGATTGGCTGCCAGCTGCAAAGCGCCTCCTAAAAGCATGGCCGATATACATGCTGCTGCCAGCACCTTCAGCCACATCGCTTTTGTACCGGGACGAAACAGCAGCCAGATGCTAAGTGACATTATCCCTCCAAAGCCCGCAAGAAGCTTTATTGAGCTGCTTCCCACCGGGAAAAGCAATACCAGACATTGTAATACGGTAGACAAAAATGCGGTTCCCATCAATCTTCCCAGGGCCAACCTTTTCTGTAGAATAAATTTGCACAAAAAAAGAACCCACAAATTCATCCAGAAATTAAGTACAAAATAGGAATCCAGATAAATTCGGTAAATGAAATCACCCCCTGTTTCTTCTATTGTACTTTTCTTCCTCTGAAAAAAATGTCGGTTCAGCTTGGGAAACGGATTTTTTTTCATCCTTTTTCCGACAAAAAAATGCCCGCTGATAAGCGGGCAAATCTGTTATATTCTTATTTTTTCTGTAAAAATTCAGGAATCTTCAAGGTATTCTCTTCCACCTTACTCTTAATATCTGCAGGCTTTTGAATACCGTTAAAGATAGGCTTGGGTGCAGCCTGGGGCTGCTGTCCTACCGGTGCCTTAATGGCATTTGCTGCCTGAACGGTCTGGCGAACCTGGGCAATATTGGGACGTGCGCCAAAGCTGAAGTCATTTCTTGTCCCCGCCTGCGCGGTATCCAATCCGGTAGCAATTACCGTTACACGGCAGGTATCTGCCTGAGTATCATCATACATGGCACCAAAGATAATGTTCACATCTTCGCCGGTAATCTGCTGTACATAGCTTGCAGCATCATCTGCATCATACATGGAAATATCCCCGGATACATTGATGATGACATCGGTAGCACCTGCAATGGTTGTCTCCAGAAGGGGACTCTCCACCGCCATCTTAATGGCCTCTGCCGCCTTATCATCTCCTTTTCCGGTACCGATACCAATATGAGCAATTCCCTTATCCTTCATAACGGTCTGTACATCCGCAAAGTCCAGATTAATGATTGCCGGCCGGTAAATCAGGTCAGTAATTCCCTGTACTGCCTGCTGTAAAACCTCATCTGCCTTCTTTAACGCCTCCGGCATAGTGGTTCTTCGATCAACAATTTCCAATAATTTATCATTGGGAATAACAATCAGGGTATCTACAGCCGTTTTCAGCTTCTCAATACCGCCAATAGCATTATTCATACGGGTTCTTGCCTCAAAACGGAAAGGCTTGGTCACCACTCCCACCGTAAGAACACCCATTTCCTTGGCAATTTTGGCCACCACAGGTGCTGCACCGGTTCCGGTTCCTCCACCCATTCCGCAGGTTACGAAAACCATATCACAGCTGTTCAGTGCATCCTTGATTTCCTCGTAGCTCTCTTCCGCGGCCTTT
The DNA here is from genome assembly GCA_051879275.1 of Lachnospiraceae bacterium. GTDB lineage: Bacteria > Bacillota > Clostridia > Lachnospirales > Lachnospiraceae > SFDP01. The sequence goes on along the minus strand of JBJELS010000178.1, from coordinate 1,288 downwards.
TCCCCAATCTCGGGCTTTGCCCCTGCACCTAAACCTTTGGTGAGTTTCTCGCCAATCTGCAGAAGCTTCGGTGCCTTACACAGCTGCAAGGCCTGCTTATCCGTATTGATTCCAATAAATTCAACACCTTCAATAGCTTCATCAATCATTCTATTTACAGCATTATTGCCTGCACCACCGACACCAACAACTACAATCTTTGCAGCAGACTCAGCATCATTTGTTTTAATCTCAAGCAAAGGTTTGTCCTCCTTTATAAAAAACTGCATTAAAATCTCATATTATTCATCATATAATTATTTTGTGGATAAGGCAATAACTTTTTTCAAAAAATTACTCTTCATCTTTGTTAAAAGTGATATTCTTACTGCTTTGTGTATAGTTCTCCATCCGAAGAACTCCCTTTTCTCCCTCCAGCTCGGGAAGAATGGACTTCAGCCTTACCATTTTATCATCAATATTGCTGTCATCCCCCAGTCTTACACGTATTCCTCCAAAATAAAGGGTCATTTCCCCATTTTGATCAAAGTAAATCTTGTCTGCGGCAATTCCATATTTTTCCAGAAGCTGTGTAATATCCAGAATAGATTGAAAAATCGCTTCATCCTCGACAGGAAGCTTCTCATGAAGGATAACATAATCAAAATTCAAACCGGTAATCTGTGTGATTCCATCCGTCTTTACATCGGAGGTCTCTACTACGATTCCATCCTTGTCAAAATACATATATTTTCCCAAATACTCAATATAACCGGCCACCGATTTCTCATATACAATTATTTTTATCGTATCGGCAGATAAAATATTCACCTTCATCTTCTCAATAAAAGGAATACCTGAAATATCCTTATCTCTGTATTTTACGGAAAGATACAAGGAGTTTTCCTCCAGCCTGCTGTTAATCACCTGTGCAATAATTTCTTCATTTGTATAATGAATATTTCCCTCTACAATAATCGTTCTTACTCTGTATTTGGTTATCACCACCGTACATATACCGGCAAGCAAAAGAATCAGCAAAAAAACGATTAGCAGCTTAATCGGCGGTTTATGTATTTTACCCGTTTTTCTTCTTTTCTTTTTTCCCATATCCGCTTCGTATCTTCCTTATCCATCCTTTAGCTGAATCCCTCTCCCCACACTTAAGACCAGTCCGATTTCAATCAGCAGAAACATTAGAGAGGAGCCTCCGTAGCTAATAAAGGGGAGGGAAATTCCCGTATTGGGAATGGTATTTGTCACTACTGCGATATTCAAAACAACCTGAATAGCAATATGGGCCATTACC
>JBJELS010000177.1:0-9881 GCA_051879275.1 Lachnospiraceae bacterium | reverse complement strand
GGCAATACCAATGGAGCAAAGCTGGTGGCATATGAGAAGCTGGCAGATGCAGGCAGTACAACTGGAACATTCACCCTGACAAGCGATATGAAGAATGGCAGCTACTATTACTATATCGTGGCGGAGAAGGTAAACACGGATGACCCAAATACAAGTGTGGATGAAAGCCGATATACCGACTACGCAAGCGCGCCTCAGCCGATTACCATACCGTCACTGAAATATTCCGTAGCTGTTACAAATGGAACCTTAAGCGGAGGAAGCACCACCGGAGATTATGCACAGGGCGAGACGGTAACGATTACAGCCGATGCAGCACCGGGTGGACAGCAGTTTAAGGAGTGGACAGTAGAAAGCGGAAGTATTACGCTTGCAAGCAGTACGAGTGCCACAACCACCTTTACCATGCCCGCAGAAGCAGTAAGTGTAAAAGCGAATTATGAAGCAATCTCTGTGACAGCACCGGGCATAACCATACAGCCGGGCGGCGGCTCTGCTAATCCGGGTGGCGGCGGTACTGCTAATCCAAACACACCGGGAAGCCCGTCTACACCGAATACCGCCTATCAGATCATCGATGGTGCAAACAGCAGCTGGACATTAGGAAGCAGGGAAGGGCTTACCATCCGGGGAAACGGAGATTTTGGCAAGTTTACCGGAGTTAAGGTGGACGGCAGGCTGCTGGACCAGAGCAATTACACCGCAGAGGAAGGCTCCACCATAATCACACTGAAGGCAGCCTACCTGAATGCTCTTACGGCAGGAGACCACACTGTGGAAATTCTTTGGACGGACGGCTCTGCAGGTACTACGATTACAATTAATGCAAGTGCTTCCAAGGACAGTGCATTATCCGGTGGCGCCAATAAAAAGGATGATGTACCGGATACCGGAGACAGAACACCGATGGTATGGCTGCTCATTCCGGCAGGCCTTTCAGGAATAGGACTGATCCTTACTGCAAGGAAAGGCAGAAAGAGCCTGAAAGCATCAGGAGAATAGCTGCTGCTTTAGCAACACTCTTAATGGCATTGATGAGGACATGGAAGGATAAGAGCATATGGTGGGAGAGCAATTCCTTTATGAAGCTGCTCCCCCACCTTTTTCTTTTCTTTGAATGAATCACAGTAAGTAATGCTTTTGCCTTTATCATTGACAAATGCGGAACAGAACAGTATGATACAAATATAGTAGCGGAATAATAATAGAGCGAAACTATAATTGAAGGGCTGATACATGATCAATATTATCGGAGTTGATGGAAATGAATACATGTGAACTTATTGACTTCTATTGCAACAGAATAATATTGGGTAAAACAGAACCAGTAATGGCATCAAGCAAGCTATGAAAATATTGAGTGAAAGCGAGGAGAATAATAACTATGAAAAAGGGAAAAATTATCTGCTGCGTAGCAGCTTTGGGAATGTGCCTTTCAATGGGGGCTTGCAGCAATATGCAAAACGAACCAACCGAAACTTCCCTTTCTGCGCTGCCTGTTAAAGCACTGAATCCCAAGCAGGTAGAGGAAAATCCCTATATAGCCAAAAGTGAAACGAATGTCCATAACGATGGCTATAACACGGATACTACTGACGAAGTATTACCCCTCGGAATTTATCCGGAGATTCATGTAGCTTATGAAACAGTCAATTCTATTGCATCTCCGGCAATTTTCTTTGATTCTTACGGCCATGCAGTAGTTCCGATGCTTGGCGGTCTTGCCATTCGGGATATCAATTCGGAACATACAACGACTTTGGGATATTTTTCTCCTACAGAACATGACGGCGGCGGATATGCGATCCAAACTTCTTATTCTTTCATAGATGCGGATGATCGTATCGTTTGTCCCACCAGTAATAATCATGTTCTGATGCTGAAAGCTACGGACAGTGACGGAAACGTACTTTCGGTATTTGAAAAAGTGTTAGACATCGATATCAAGGCTTTGGCAGAAGCAGCTCTGGGCAAAGCCCTGGATCAAAACCTGTTGTCTATCATATTTGATTATGAAGGTAATCTGTGGTTTGTCACCGGTGGCTTCCGTATATATCCGGAACGTGAGCAACAGGGTGTGATGGGCTATATTACCCGCGATGCCATTGATGCAATCCTTGACGGCGAGGAATTGGATTTGACAAAAGAGGTCTTCGTTTATGAAATGGCACCCGGTGAAGGTGCAGAGAATGGTATTGCTTCCTGCAAAGAGGGAGCGGTCGTGCTTACAAATCAGAACTGCTATCTGCTCCATGCCGATAATGGAGTGGAAGTAGTTTGGAAAACTCCTTATGAAAGTGTTGGCGCAAAATGCAGCGTGGAAGGAGACGAAACTACAGGCGGTGGTCTTGCCTGGGGCGGCGGTAGCTCTCCTACATTAACTCCCAACCTTGTAATGATTACGGATAATCAGAATCCGGTAAATCTGCTTGCATTAGATATTAAAACCGGTGAAGTGGTTGCAACTATGCCTGTGCTTGATGAATTGCCAGAGGAAATGCAGGTATCAGTGGAAAACTCTGTCATTGTATACGATAACGGTGCAGGTACTGTAAGTACCATCGTATGTAACTGGTTCGGTGCAGGCAGTGCCAATCTGGCAAAACCCAACAGCGACTCTTCTGTTCAGAGCTATGACAATCTCTACGATGCGAATTGGATTGCTAAAGGTAACCGCATGATTCTGCCCGGTGTGGAACGGGTGGATACGTTAAAAACACAAAACGGCTATGAGATGAAGAGTATCTGGTGCAGAAACGATTTGCGGGATACCTCTATGCTGAAGCTTTCCACTGCAACAGGTTATATTTATGGCTATGTACAGGATATAGACAGCGGCATGTGGCAGTATATCATCCTGGACTTTGAGACAGGACAGACAGTCTTTACTATGGATGTTTCTGAGCATTACGGATATAACAATATGGCTATCGGAATGTATGCAGGCAACAGCGGCAATGCTCTGTACTGTCCAACCGGCTGTTTGGAATTGCTTAGATTGCAGGATCGATTTGTTTATCTGCCTGAAATGCCATACCGTAATGTCGATCTGGACAAGGCAAACCGAAATGTTCTGAGCCAGGATACCTTTATGCAAAACGGTGGACAGGGCAGTGTTATTGGCTGGCTCAATACGGTTACAGTCGAAAATGTGCATCCGAATATAACGGTTGCCATCCGCATGAACAGCTTGAGCGGAAATGCAGGAGAGCTGAAACTGTACGCTTACAGCGATGATGGCAAACTGGTGGAGGTTCCGAAGGAGCAGTGGCATATCCAGATGGAGAATGGAACAATTCCCACCACATTATCTACTGATACACTCTATGAGATTCATGTAGCGGTGGAAGATAATGGCGCATACGATTTGAGTACCAAAGAAAAAGAAATCACGATTTCTGTAGCTCTTGGAAAATAAGGCCGTGTCAGTAGAACAGAAGTGGTAGGTAAATTAAAGGAGTAAAACAAAAAGAAAACAGAGTACGCAAATTGCTTTCTGTGAAGATTTAAAAATCAAAGGAATGGTTCAAAGCAGAAAAAAGCACAACAAAGACAGCGTAGGCTGTGCTATACTTATACTATTAGGTAGCACGGCATCTGTTGCATTATCAGTAGCAGGTGCCCTGATATAAAAACATTCATAAGGAGGGCTTATGCTTTCTTTGACGAGCTGGATATTAATAAAAGCAAATTGATAGTAGGCATGCGAGGAGGTGGGAATCCATGAAGTGTATATTGATGAATAAAAATATGCCGGTAGTAGAGTTAGAATTGGATGATGATACGGCCACGATATTAAAAGTAATGAAGACTTATGGGGTGGATTTCCTGCCCGTTGGAATAGATACAAAATCGGAAATTCCAAACAAAAAAGAATTGAATGAATGGTGGTTTGGAAGAAGTATTCCTGCAAGCAGATCAGGAATCAGAACCGCATTAGAGAAATTAAGTATTCAGTATTCAGAGCAGTTATTGTTAAGGTGTTATGGTCTTAGTTTGTCCGACCAGTATTGGATGAAGCCTACGGATGGCGAACTGGAATGGAAAAATATTAATTTTTTTGACAATGCAGGAACCAATTAACGAAGTGTTTGGAACAAGATTGCATCAAAGGCTCGGCTGTAAAAATTATGTATCTTATAATATGTTGTTGGAAGATGGTATTCCATACAGTGTGTGCGAAAACTTTATTGATACCAATTCGGAATTGGTAAATACAGATCGGCACTTTGGGAATTTTGGGGCAATTCGAAATGTGGAAACCTTGGAATGGATAGGGCCGGCACCGGTATTTGACAGCGGAACAAGTCTTTGGCATGATAAGCTCACAAGGGCAATCAATCCATTGGGCGAAATTGAAACAAAACCATTTTATTCAAATGCGTCAAGACAGATGGAATTGGTTTCAGACTTTAGCTGGATTCCTTTTGAGGAACTTAGAAACCTGAATGATGATATAAAAGAAATCTTTGTGCCTACGGAATTTATTGATGAAGAACGTATAGAAGCTCTGTCCAAGGCTGTGAGTAGCAGGGTTGAAAAATTGCAGGAAATGGAGTTGGAACAGAAAAAGCAGTTTACTTTGGGAAGTTTACAGTAGTAAATACAAATCGAGTTAGAAAAAAGGAAAATTTTTCTTGACAAGGATAATATTTTCAACAATAATAGTATTACTATATTTATATAGCAATACCATCGAGCAATGGAGGTGAACTATGGCAAGAAATATAGCCAGAGACGAGCAAGAGGCAGAACGAAGGAGGAAGCAATTACTGGAGGCCGGGTTTGATTTATTCTCCAAGCATGGCATTGAAGCAATCAGTTTGCAGACGGTAGCGGATACGGCAGAAGTGGGTGTGGCTACCTTGTACAAGTATTATCAGAATAAGCTGAATCTGGTCATTGCAATCAGTGCCGAAGTTTGGGAAAATGTGTGGAAGGAGATCCTGGAGACTTCTGGTCTTAAGGCCTTAGAAGGGATGAATGCTTATCAGTTGATAGAGTACTATTGTGATTCTGTAATTAGCCTTTACCAGGAGAAACCAGAGGTTCTGCGATTCAGTGCGAATTACAAAACCTACATCTGCAGGGAAGAAGTATCGCAGGAGCAGCTTAAGGTACAGCTTGATGTGTTAAAGCCTATTGGTGTACTTTTTCACAGGAAATATGAAGAAGCTAAGACAGATGGCAGCATTCGTACGGATCTTTCGGAGCGGGAGTTATTCTCAACGCTTACCCTGACCATGTTGGGTATGGCGGAAAGGTATGCGCAGGGGGTTGTATGGGCAGACAACCCTGCAGGCAATCATGTGAAGGAACTGCTATATCTGAAGGAAATGCTGCTGACATGGGTAAAGGGAAAGTAAGGGAGGAAAAAGCGATGAGAATTAAGAAGGACAAGCAAAGCAAGATGAAAAAATACGTTATTCCTTTGATGATGACACTGATCCTGACAGTGGCACTGCTTTCGGCCTGTGCCACTACGACCACCGACACAGGCAGTGCTGAAGGAACTGATACAGATTCCGTTCCGATTCACAGTACCGGGGATGCGGCTGCAGGCACTGCGGGTGCAGCGGCAGAAATGGATTCGGAATCGCCGGCAGATGCCTCTGCACTTCAGCCCCTTCTGGAAGCCTCCGGCTTCGTGGTACAAAAGGGCTCTTACTATGAGCTTGATACGATAGAAGAGGCTTCGGCAGGAAGGCTGATGAGCTGTTTTGGAAATAATGCCGGTTCTGCCTATGCCGTTTTTTCGCTCCCGGATGCTCCGGGGCAGACGATTCCCAATCCTGAATTCCTGCCCATTGGCTGGCAGTATAAGCTCTGTCAGGATGAGGCTATCGTACTGATCACCTCCCTTCCGCCGGAATGCAAATATTATTCCTTCGCTAATTACATTATGTTTACCCAGCAGAAAGAAGGAAAGGATTATACAAACGAAAAAGGATTTTTCAGTGTTGGAGATGAAACAACCGGTCTGTACCATCCGATTTTCGGCTCTATCGGAGACCCGGTAAACATGATGAATATCAGGCACGATGGGGACAGTCAGTTTGATACTACAGCGGTAATCGTCATCAGCTCCAACCAAACCGTAACCGATAGGGTAATCGAACAGCTTTATGCAGCCGGGTATGATGACAGTATGATCAACATTATGCCGATTCCTGCCAATACCTACAAAATGGGGCTGGACAAAGGAGCAGATACCTTCCTCTTTCTGGGACGTATTTCGCAGCCAACTGACCGGGAGGCGTATGAACAGTATCTTTCCTCTCTTTCCGAAAATTCCATTGTATATCGCCTGACACCGGAATCGGAGCTGGAAGCCAATCCTTACGAAAATCAGGCTGTGATTCCCCGTGGTACAGGCGAACATGAGGCGGTACAAGTGGATTCGGCGCAGGAACATCTGGATACAATCCGCAAGGCGATTATTGATCAATATAAGGATGAGTATGATTATCAGGAGCTGGTAACGGATATTGCAGTACCGGAGGGTCTGACTGCCTATTTCAAAGACGCTAATGCCCAGGGAGACAACCGCGATGCCGCATACCTGATGACAGAGAATTTTACACTGGATTCCGATGAGGATTTTATTGTGGTCTATGGGGTAAACCATACAGCAACAGGGAAGGCACAGTATTCCAATGCAGTGTTGTACTCCCGACCTATGCTGAATGGGATATGCAGCATCTATGATTCCCTGTTTCAGGGCAGCGCGGTAGAGTATCTTGAAGAAGAATGTGAAAATCCGGATCAGTATTATGTATATAAACTGGCACGAACAAAAACCGATGATTACACTGCAGTCATCGAATACTCTACTGATAATGAAAAAGGAAAATATTATGGTGCAGATAATGGCAGCACCCTGCTGATGGCCTTCAGAGCTTATCTGGATGAGACCGGTACCGGTGCTTCCTATTATGAGCTGATTTATGATCGTGCCATTGTTTTCCACAAAAAATAGGTATCAGAGCCTTCCAAACCAATATGTTTTACCGGATAACTGATGAAAAAAGACAGTCATAACGGGAGATAAATAAAATGAATACGGCTGCTGAAGCTGATAAGGAGATTATGACATGATGAAATCTATTTTTTCTATATTTTTTGCAGCAACACTGACTTTGTTCTGTATATCCTGCGGCTTTGCACAGAACGATACAGAAAAGGCACAAGAGAGCAGTGACCCGGGCACAGACCTGGTTTTGACTGCCGATGTCAAGCCGGCCACCGATTATACCGCTCAGATAAATGCCCAGGTCTATTCACAGTTGGATTTTGAAGATAGACGGGAGGCAGAGTTTGCCGCAAGGGGACTGATTGATGCACCCGAAACGCTGGAGCTGGTGGACGAAAAGGGCAAGGTTGTCTGGAGTCAGACGGCTTATGATTTCCTTGATGATTATGACCAGGCACCGGATACGGTCAATCCCAGTCTGTGGGAAAATACCAAAAATAATCATATCTATGGTTTATTTGAAGTGACCGAGAGAGTTTATCAGGTAAGAGGCTATGATTTGACCAACCTGACGGTAATCAAAGGCGATACGGGCTGGATTCTCTTCGATCCTCTGATGAGTGTGGAATGCAGCCAGGCTGCCATGCAGCTGATCGAAAAGAATCTGGGAAGTTATCCCATTAAAGCAATAATCATTTCCCATCCTCATGCGGATCACTATGGGGGAATCCTGGGGGTGATGAAGGCCGAGGATGCAGCGGATGAAGGCTTGCCTCTTGGGGAACAGATTGCCAGCGGCAAAATTCCCATTATCGTTCCGGAGGGCTTTTCAGAGCATGCCGTTAAGGAAAATGTCTATGCCGGAAAGGCCATGGGAAGACGGGCCAATTATCAATATGGAGCGCTGCTGGAGCCGGGAGAGTCCGGCACGCTGGCGCAGGGGATCGGTATGGGACAGTCCATCGGTACGGTAACCTATCTGGGTCCCACCTATGAGGTGAAAAAGACTGGTGAGGTGATTACCATTGATGGGATTGAAATGGAGTTCCAAATGACTCCCGGTACCGAGGCTCCGGCAGAAATGAATACCTGGTTTCCGCAATTTAACGCACTGTGGGTAGCAGAAAACTGTACCGGTACTTTGCATAATCTTTATACCCTGCGAGGAGCGCAGGTGCGTGACGGTGCTGCGTGGGCAAACTATATTACCGAAGCCATTACCCGCTATGGAAAAGAGGTGGAAGTCACCTTCCAGTCCCATAACTGGCCCCATTGGGGAAATCAGACGGTCAATGATTACCTGGTGGATACCGCTGCGGTATATAAATTTATTAACGATCAGACATTGACCTACATCAATCAGGGCTATACCTCCGATGAGATATCCAATATGATTGAGCTTCCGAAGGAGCTGGCAAAGAACTGGTACACCCGCCAATACTATGGTACGGTGGCACATAATGCAAAAGCAGTGTACCAGAAATATATGGGCTGGTATGATGCAAATCCGGTGAACCTCAATCCTCTGACACCCACTGACAGTGCAAAGAAATGGGTAGAATACCTGGGGGATGTAGATGAGGTACTGCGTATGGCCAAGGCAGACTATGAGGCCGGAGAATACCAATGGGTAGCAGAGATTACCAACACCCTCGTTTTTGCCGATCCTGAGAATACCGATGCCAGGCTGTTATGCGCCGATGCTCTGGAACAACTGGGGTATCAGGCAGAGTCCGGTTCCTGGCGCAATGTTTACCTCACTGCGGCTTTGGAGCTTCGAAACGGCAACAGTGCAGAAGCCGCTAAATTGGCTAACAGTACCAGTGCAATAATGATGGAAATGACTGCCCCCATGCTGTTTGATTATCTGGCGATCTTATTGGATAAGCAGGCACTGGCAGAATACGATTTTATGATGAATGTGACTTTGACTGATGTGGAGCAGCAGCATCTTTTGCAGGTTAAGAATGGCGTGATGCTGGTATATGAAAATACGCAGTCTGATGCGCCGGACATATCCATTACCTGTTCCAAGAGTGCTCTGTTTTATCTTCTTGGCAACGATCAGGAGAGGATAGAACAGAATATACAGGTAGAAGGGGATGCCGGGCTTTTGACCCTGCTTAGTGAAAATCTGAATCAGGTGCCAAGCGCTGGGATCAACGCCTTCAATATCATTGAGCCCTGAGAAGGAAAATCCATAGGTATCATAGTTAGAGGCTTTTGACCCTAACATCATATATTTAAACGTTAAACTGAAAACAGACTGAGGAGACTTTTGCTGCCAAAACAGCTCCGGGCTTTGTGCAGAAGCGTCAAAAAGCCTTTGATCGCAGAGCCGAATCTGACCTTCGGCTCGCACTTCTCAGCCCAAACGCTTCGGAATGGAGGTTATTATGATGAACATGAATCCGGAACTGATGAAAAAAGCAAAAGCAGCACAAAGTGCAGAAGAACTTCTGACCTTGGCAAAGGAAAACGGTATGGAGCTGACGAAGGAAGATGCTGCAGCATACTTTACCCGGCTTCATGAAAAAAAGAAGGAATTGTCTGAGGAGGAGCTGGATAATGTTTCAGGCGGCGGATGCGGCAGTGACGACACTAGCCCGGCTGCGCCTTCTAATCAGCTTATCATTGGCTCTGTCATAGAACGCGAAGAATGTTGTCCCAAATGTATGGAAACACAGCATAAGATTACAGCTATTCAAAAACATCCCACCTATAATAATTGCATGGTCATTAGCTTCCAATGTATAAGCTGTAATCATGAGTCCGTCATCCATATGTTTGGATAATTCAAAGAAAAGCCGGGCAGCAGCCATTTTGCAAATGAAGTTCTGAATAGTTCAATTAAATGATGTTAGGGTCAAAAGCCCCTAACTATGATACCTACGGATTGTTACGTACT
>JBJELS010000176.1:0-9972 GCA_051879275.1 Lachnospiraceae bacterium | reverse complement strand
AGGCGCTCCACCAGTGCATAGTCAGGACCGTCAATCCTGGGAGAATAGTCGGTGTAGCCGCTTAAGGTAGTTCCCACAATATCCACACCGCATTCCTGTGCATTCAGACCTTCTTCAAAGGTGGAGATATCGGCCATAAGAACGATGTCCGGATATTTAGCCTTAATCTGGGCAATAAATTCATTAATAGTCGTTCCATCACCTCTGACTCTGTTGGTACAGTCCAAAGCAACAATATCCGACTCTGCAGCTACCAGCTCATCTACCTCCTTCATGGTGGGAGTAATATAAGAAGCATAACCTTCAATGGTACGCTTTACCAGACCGATAACCGGAAGACCGGTCTCCTTCTTAATGGCAATCACATCCCGAATACTGCTGGTACGAATGCATTTACTTCCTGCCTCTTTGGCAGCTTTGGCCATAAAGGGCATTAAAGACATCGTATCGCAGTAAAGAGGTTCACCGGGCAGGGCCTGACAGGAAACAATGATGGAACCCCTGGTTGCTTCCAAAATTTCTGCTAAACTCTTCTTCATCCTTCTTCATCCTTTCAACCTTATTCATAACAGTTTATTTCCATAGCCGAATTATAACAGACAATCAAAATGCAGGCAATGAAAAATGAAAATAAATTTCATGGGAAAAAGAAGAAATAAAATAATTTTATCATACTTCAAAAGTCCAAAAGTGAAGAAAATACAAGGAATAAAACTATAAAAAATTGATGAAAAAAAAAACCATTTACAAAATGAAAATGAAAATATTTTTAATAATCTATTGACAAACCCTGTGTATCATTGTAGAATTTGAACAAATAGCAGAAAGCTATTTACATATCTTTTAAAGGAGGAAAATAAAGATGAAAAAGTTAATTGCATTACTTTTAGTTGGTGCAATGTCTCTGTCCTTAGTGGCATGTGGCGGTAATACCAGCGAACCTGCAGCAGATACTTCCGCAGCAGTTGAAAGTGAAGCAGCAGTTGAGGTAGGTACCGAAGAAGCTACCACAGCTTCTGACCTTGTAGCAGACATTACCTTATGGACATATCCTGTAGGTAACTGGGGCGATGCAGCAGCAGTTGAAGCTCTGATCGCCGGATTCAATGAAGTTTATCCTAATATTAATGTAACGGTTGAGCTTCTGGACTACACCAATGGTGATGACCAGGTTAACACCGCTATCGAAGGCGGTCAGGCTCCTGACCTTATCTTCGAAGGTCCTGAGCGTCTGGTTGCTAACTGGGGTGCTAAGGGTCTGATGGTTGATTTGTCCGACATCTGGGCTAATGATGTTTCCTCACAGATTTATGCTTCCATCGAAGCAGCATGTAAGGATGCTTCCGGTGCATACTATGAATATCCGGTATGTATGACTGCCCACACTATGGCAATCAATTATGATTTGTTTGAAGCTGCAGATGCTCTTCAGTACATTGATGAAGAGACCCATACCTGGACCACTGAAGGATTCCAGAAGGCTGTTGAGGCTCTGGTAGCTTATGGACACAAGAACGTAGGTGCTGTATTCTGTGCCGGTCAGGGTGGTGATCAGGGTACCCGTGCACTGGTAAATAACCTGTATGGCGGAACCTTCACCAATGCTGAGCATACCGAGTATACTGCTAACAGCGAAGAAAACGTTAAGGCTCTTGAATTATTAAAGAGCATGGAAGGAATCAACTTTGACTCTTCCATCGTTGGTGGTGATGAAATCGCTCTGTTCTGTAACGGAACTCTGGCAATGGCATTCTGCTGGAACGTAGCTCAGGAAAAGGCTAACGCTGATGCAGTAGATTTCGATATCTTCCCTATGGCATTCCCTTCTGAGGGAACTCCCGCATTACAGGGCGGTATCTGGGGCTTCGGTCTCTTTGACAATGGTGATGCTGACCGTATTGCAGCTTCCAAATGCTTCATCGAGTACATTACCTCTGATGATGCTGTATATGCAGAGGCAGTTAAGACTTCTACCTACTGGCCTGTACGTGATATAGAAGGCATCTATGATGGTGATGATCTTATGACTGAATATGGTATGTTCATGCAGTACATGGGTGACTACTATCAGGTTACTTCCGGTTGGGCAGAGGCTCGTACCGCATGGTGGAACATGCTTCAACAGGTTGGAGCAGGTACTGATGTAAGCGCAGCAGTTGAGGAATTTGTTACAACTGCAAATGCAGCTGCAGCTGCTGCACAGTAAATACTGGCAGATAGTGTGTAATAAGCATTGGTAAATGTTGCGCACTCTCTCTGTGAATAAACAGAGAGAGTGCGTTTTAAAATGAAATGAGGGGCGGATTTATGGCCGCTGGTCTCGTGTAAAGAGAGGAGAATTATCCTTGGCAAAGGTAAATCAAGCATATACGAAAAGGAGCCGCGCACTGGTACGCAGGGAAACCACTGCAGCTTATCTGTTCCTGTTACCTTCCCTGATTTTCTTTGTGGTATTCGTTATTTACCCGATGATTTTATGTATTTACACCAGCTTCTTCCATTCAACAATGGGGAAGGATGCGGTAGATACCTTCATCGGCTTTGACAATTATATACGATTGTTTCAGGATAAAATATTTTTGCGTTCACTAAAGAATACATTCATCATTGTTATTGTATCCGTGCCTACAGTATGTGCTTTTTCCCTTTGGGTAGCATCGGTAATCTATGATATTCATGGTGCGGCCTGCTCTGCATTCCGCTGCATTTTTTATCTTCCCGTGGTTACCGGTTCTGTAGCTGTTACTGTTGTATGGAAGTGGATGTATAACAATTATTATGGAATTTTTAACTATATTGGAACGGGAATAGGACTTATTGATGAAAACATCAACTGGTTGGGAGATCCCCGGTTTGCACTGGGCTGTATTATTCTGATTTTATTTACCACCTCTGTTGGCCAGCCTATTGTATTGTATGTTTCTGCATTGGGAAATGTAGATCATTCTTTAGTAGAAGCTGCACAGGTGGATGGTGCAACCCGTTTTCAGCTTTTCTGGAAGATCAAGTGGCCTCAGATTATGCCTACAACCCTTTACATACTGGTAATTACCACCATCAACTCCTTCCAGTGCTTTGCCCTTATCCAGCTGTTGACCTCCGGTGGACCTCAGCATAGTACCGATACGGTTATGTACTATATTTATTACACTGCATTCAAGCTGTATGATTACGGCTATGGTAATGCCATGGGTGTAATTCTTGCCATTGTCATTGCATTTATGTCTGCAATCCAGTTTAAAGTAGCAAAATCAGATTAGGAAAGGGGGAGAAGAAGATGAAAATTACGCGTACACAGGTTTACAAGATTATTTCCATTGCGATTATTATCCTGCTTGCACTTTTATTCACCTTTCCTTTATATTGGATTATTACAGGTGCTTTTAAGACGAAAGCGGAAATTATTTCACCTACTCCTACATGGTGGCCTTCCCAGTGGGTATTGACCAATTTTGAAAATCTGTTTGACAGACAGTTTGCCCCTCTTTGGGAATTACATATTCCTTTTGGAAGCTTTTTTTCTGAAAACGGTAAGCCGATTGTTTTCTTTGCAGGCCCGAAGGTTCCCGCAGCCTTTCGTTGGCTGGTAAATACGGTATTTATGGCGGTTACAGCCATGCTTCTTACCTGTGCTACAGCTGCCATGGCAGGATATGCACTGGCTAAGAAGAGATTTGTCGGACGGAACCTGCTGTTTACCTTGATTGTATGTGCAATGGCACTGCCTAAACAGGTTATTCTGATTCCCTTATTAAGAGAAATGTCTGCATTAAACCTGTATAATACAATCTGGGCGGCTATTTTCCCCATTGTGGGCTGGCCCTTTGGTGTGTTTTTGATTAAGCAGTTTGCAGAGGGCGTTCCCGGAGAGATTTTGGAATCAGCACGAATCGATGGTGCAGGTGAGCTTAAAACCTTCCTTACTATTGTATTTCCCATGATTAAACCTGGCGTAGGTGCATTGGCAATTTTTACCTTTATTAATTCCTGGAACGATTATTTCATGCAGTTGGTAATGCTGACCAGTAACTCTAACCTGACCATTTCTCTGGGTATAGCTAAAATGCTGGGAGAAGCATCCATTGACTACGGCTTATTGATGGCCGGTGCAACCCTGGCGTCTATACCGATTATTATTGTATTCCTTATTTTCCAGAAATACTTTACCAAAGGGATTACTATGGGTGCAGTAAAAGGATAATAATAAATGAAGAAAGAAGGCTGAAAAAATGAGTACGAAAAAATATGAAGGTATCTTTCCGGCATTATATGCCTGCTATGATGAAAAGGGAGAGGTTTGTGCTGAACGTGTTAAGGAGTTTACCCGGTATTTAATAGATAAAGGGGTACAGGGACTTTATGTAGGCGGCTCTTCCGGAGAGTGTATTTACCAGAGCAAAGAAGACAGAAAAAAAACCCTGGAAGCCTGTATGGAGGAAGCCAAGGGAAAAATCGTCATTATTGCCCATGTTGCCTGCAATAATACCAGAGACAGCCAGGAGCTGGCTAAACATGCAGAAAGCCTGGGTGTAGATGCCATAGCATCTATTCCTCCCATTTATTTCCGTCTGCCGGAGCATGCCATTGCCAAATATTGGAATGATATTTCCGCAGCAGCACCCAATACGGATTTTATCATTTACAATATTCCACAGCTGGCAGGTGTATCCTTAACGGTTAATCTGCTGAAGGAAATGAAAAAGAATCCCAGAGTAATCGGAGTGAAGAACTCCTCCATGCCGGTGCAGGATATTCAGATGTTCAGAGATCAGGATGTAATTGTATTTAACGGGCCTGACGAGCAGTTTCTCTCCGGTCTGGCCATGGGAGCGATTGGGGGAATCGGTGGAACCTATGCTGCCATGCCTGAATTATATCTAAAGGTAAGAGAACTTTTCCTTGCAGGGAAAATGGAAGAAGCAAGAGTAATTCAGAATGAAATCTGCAGAATTATTTATAAGCTGTGTGAGCCTCACGGTAATATGTATGCGGTAATCAAGGAGGTTATCCGCATCCAGGGCGGTCCTGATATTGGCAGTGTCCGTGCTCCTCTGGCAGAATTGATTGAAGTAGATATGGAAATTTGTAAGGAAGCAGCCAAGATGATTGAAGCGGCAAAGAAAAAATACTGTTAATTAGATAAACAACTTAAAAGGCATGGAAAATCCATGCCTTTTTTCTTAAAAAATGTGATATTCAGGGGGAGCTTATGGCCAGTGCATCAAATTTACTGTTGGATATTCAGGTGTCCTATAATCAATTTACCAAAACGGAAAAAAAGATTGCTGAGTTTGTTATTAAAAATACGAATCAAGTTCTGTTTATGTCCATTACTGATCTGGCAGATGCCTGTACGGTGGCAGATGCCAGTGTACACCGTTTTTGCAGGACTATGGGGCTAAAAGGATACCAGGAATTTAAAATGAAGCTTTCCCTAAGTCTGTCACCGGAGGAAAGCAAATCAGTGGGTCAGGGAAGTTCTCCTTTAAAGGTAGATTCTTTGGGTTTTACCCTGGATCAGATTTTACAAAGTCATATTGCAGCATTGAAGGAGACCCGAATGCTGATGCAGGAAGAGGAGGTGGAAAAAACTCTCCTGATGATGGAGAATGCAAAAAATATCTATTTTTTCGGAGTGGGGGACTCCCTGCTAACCGCTAAGGAGGCGAGAAACAAATTCCTAAGAATCACCGGTAAAGTGATTTGCATTGATGACCCGCATATGCAGGCCATGATGGCATCCATGGTGGGAAAAGAGGATCTGATCTTTATTATTTCTTATTCCGGTTCTACCAAGGATAATGTTCATGTGGCCAAAATCGCAAAGAAATCAGGAGCAAAAATAGTGGGAATCACCAGATTTTTGAAGTCTCCCTTAACCGGCCATACAGACACTCTTTTAGTCTGTGGTTCTAACGAAGGACCTCTGGATGGCGGGAGCATGGGAGCAAAGCTGAGTCAGTTGTATATTATCGATGTTTTATTTCAGGAATATTATCGGAGAAACCCGGAGGTCTCCACGGAAAATAATAAGAAGACATCCAGGGCAGTAGTGGAAAAATTGTATTAGAGTTTTACTACAGAGGAAAAGAAGATGAGCAGAGTAAAAAAAGAAAAGGTAAAGAAAGAAAAAAAGAAAAGAAGCTATACATTGGATATAAGTATAAAATTTCAGTTATTTACCGGATTTCTTCTGCCGATTTTATGTGTAGTGCTGGTAGGAGTGGTCTCTTATAAAAAAGCGGAAGAGGGTATGATTGCAAATTATGAGACTTCTGCGATGAATACGATTGAAAAGCAGGTTGAGTACATTGATTTTGGACTGTCATTAATCCGGGCTGATGCTTTACAGGTTAAATTGGATACTGATCTTCAGAATATGATTGGCGGAACATACGATAATAACTTAACGAAGGTCAGCAATGTCTACAATAAGACGCTGTCGGAGCTGGATATTAAAATTATGCTGAATAATTTTATCGATAATATTTATATTGTTCCCAGCTCTAATATTGATGTAATTAATCCCGGTTCAAATTACAGTCAGGAGGGATTCTTTAAAGAGTGGGAAAATACGGATGAAGGAAATGCCGTTATTAAGGGAGAAAAAACCGGCTGGCTGGGAAGTCATCCCAGGATGGATGACTTGCTGGAAAAAGATAATTCCAGCTACATCCTCTCCTATATGTCAATGTTTACGAATAAGAAGGCTGTTTTGGTAGTGGATATCAGCTCGGAAGCCGTTTTGGAAAGCCTTAATGGAATTGATATTTCCGAAGGGGCGATAATCGGTTTTATCACTGCCGATCATCGACAGCTTTTATATAAGGAAGAGACCAATACGGCAGACATTGTTTTTACGGATCAGGAGTTTTATCAAAATTGCATGACTGCCGAAGAAGACAGGGGAATCCAGTATGTCCAGTATAATGGAGAAGAGTATCTGTTCCTTTACTGTAGAAGTGGAGAAACAGGAGCGACACTGGTTTATCTTGTTCCGGAAAAAAAGGTTACGGAAACAGCCAGTGAAATCTGGAGAGTAACTCTGATCCTGGTTATCGTTGCCTGTGTGCTGGCTACTTTAGTAGCAGGAGGAATATTCTTTAATATCAACAGCAATATGAGGAGTATAACGAAGAGACTGAAGCTTGTTGCCGGAGGAAATCTGACGGTAGAGATGAAGACCAAGGGCCGAAGTGAGTTTACGAAGCTGAACGTGCATATTGCTGAAGTAATTATTAATACCCGAGAATTACTTCAGCATCTGAATGGAATAATTAATCTGGTTGATAAAGCAGCTGATGAGGTGGCAAAGGTTTCTCAGCAGATGGGCGTATCTTCAAAAGGAATAATTGAAACCCTGGGAGATATTGACCAGGGGGTTTCAACACAGGCAGAGGATTCACATCACTGTCTGGTGCAAATGGACAGTCTGTCAAAAACCATTGAGGAAATCAATGAAGAGATGAGAAGTACCGTTCAAAGCTCTTCCCATACTAAAGATGTGGTCAACAAAAGTATAGCGACAATGGATGGACTCACGGATCAAACCAGAGATACCATCGATATCACCGGAAAGGTAAAAGAAGATATACAGCTTTTGGTACAGAAATCCCGGGAAATCAGCGGATTCGTAGAAATCATTTCGGATATTGCCAGCCAGACAAACCTATTATCTCTGAATGCTTCGATTGAAGCGGCCAGGGCCGGAGAGGCAGGAAGGGGCTTTGCCGTAGTTGCAGAGGAAATACGCAAGCTGGCAGACGGCTCCAGAGAGGCAGCCAATGAAATTAAGAAGGTCGTTGAGACTATTGATCTGCAAACCGCTGATACAGTAAAAACAGCCTTAAAGGCTGAAGCTATTGTGAAGGGCCAGGCAGCTACGGTTGAAGAAACAAAAGCCGGCTTCCAGGAAATTTATGAATCTACAGATGAAATCATCAGAGAGATTAAGCGGATAACCCAAAACGTAGAAAATATGAACAGTCAGAGGGGAGAAACTCTGGAGGCTATTTCCAGCATTACTGCAGCATCGGAAGAAACAGCAGCTTCATCGGCCAATGTTTACAATATTGCACAGGGTCAGGAGAAAATTGTTACGGCTCTGGATGAGGCAAGTAAAGAATTGAAGGAGAAAATGGAGGAATTGGGGAAGGCACTTTCGTTATTTACCACAATTTAACGGATGAACGGAAGGACCCCCTGATATAATCCCGGAATAAAGAATTAAGTATGGGAATTGATCAGTCCAGATTTGAGAAAATAAAAGAAAGCCTGTTGGGAAATGAACCAAAAAGAGAAGGAATAGGAACGTTATCGGAAAAAACAATTCATGCCATATTAAAGGAATACTACCGTAAGAAGGACTGTGATACGGAGGTTTCCATAGGAAATTTTGTGGCAGATATTTTTACCGGGGAAGAGATTATTGAAATTCAGACCAGGAATTTTTTTGCGCTGAAAAAGAAGCTGGAGTTCTTTCTTCCTCTGTATCCGGTTACCATCGTCTATCCTCTTGCACGAAAAAAATGGCTGATCTGGATTGACCCTGAGACGGGGGAAGGCAGTGAAAAGAGAAAGTCTCCGAAAACAGGATCGGCATATGATGCCTTTAAGGAGCTGATAAAAATCCGGGAATTTCTGGATAATCCTCATTTATCCGTCAAACTGGTATTTTTAGATATGGAGGAGTATCGCCTGCTCAACGGTTGGAGCCGGAATAAAAAAAAAGGCAGTCATCGCCATGACCGGATTCCCCTAAGCCTGGTGGAAGAGATGGATCTGGCCTGCCCGGAGGATTATAGGCAGCTGATTCCTCCGGATTTGGTGGACCCCTTTGACTCAAAAGCCTTTGCAAAGGCAGCAAAAATAAAACAGGACCGGGCAAGCCTGGTCCTGAATATCCTTCATCATCTTGGTCAGATAGAACGAATAGGCAAAAAGAAGAATGCCTACCTTTACCGGGTCAAAGCTTGATGAGAAAAGCTTAAATTAAGCGGTGGCATCAGCCATAAAATCAGCAATTTTTCGGTCACAGGCCAAAATATGAACCTGCAGCCATTGATTCAGATAATCCAAAAGCTCTTCAATTATCTTATTTTGGGTTCCCAGAGAGATGGTTTCCATATCTAAATGAAAGGAGTCTACCTTTTTACAAAAACCGTCATGGGCTTCCTTGTGAGATTCCAATTCAGGATAATTTAATTTTTCCATTAAAGCAACCTCAGTTTGAAAATGCTTATCTGCGTAAGTTCTCATCCCCTGGAGGATATTAATGAGATGGTCATATTTATAAAGAATATTCTCATCCTTCAGCAGAGTCTGTGCATCATCAATCAGAGAAAACAGCTTCTGGTGCTGTTCATCCAATTCAGAAATACCGATGGCATATTCCGGTTTCATTTTGTACATAGAAATTCCTCCTCTAAATTCAGTGTTCTTAAGCTAAAGAAAACGTACACAGGCTGTTCCCCTTGTACAGACCTGTGTATATGGTAAATTCAGCATAACATGCGGCAATAATAATCACAATAAAATAGTGGATTGTTGTAAATTTTGTACAATCAAATTTAATAGAAAATTTATTGACCTGTTTTCTTAATAAAGTTAAGATAAACAGTAACGGTCTATTGGAGATAATTATGATTAAGAAGGAAGAATAGTTATGTTAAAAATAATGAAGTATCTAAAAGAAGTAAAGTGGAATGCCTTGGCCATTGTCCTTCTGTTGATTGTACAGGCCTGGTGTGACCTTTCACTGCCCTCCTATACAGCAGATATTATCGATATCGGTATTATGCAGGGAGGAATCGAAGGAGGCGGGGTGGCTGCACAGGGAGCAGAGTGGAGCATTCAGCTGAATTACCTTTTGACAACGGGAGCAAAGATGCTGGGGATGACAGTATTGATGCTGGTTTGTGCAGTTTCGGTCAGCTTTCTTGCCTCTCGGGCGGGAGCAAGCATCGGAAGGGA
>JBJELS010000175.1:0-2145 GCA_051879275.1 Lachnospiraceae bacterium | reverse complement strand
TTTAACCTGGGTGTGGTATACCGTTCCGCATTGGTCAGTGTCTGCTTCCGCACATAATCCTCAGGAACCATATCCTTATAGGAATTGGTCACTTCAAAATAATAGCCGAATACCTTATTGTATTTAATTTTCAGATTTTTTATCCCGGTTCTTTCCCGATCCTGCTCTTCCAGAGCTGCCAGCCAGTTTTTTCCCTGTATTTTGGCTTCCCGCAGGGTATCTACCTGCTGATGATATCCGGCTTTGATTATTCCCCCCTCTCTGGAGGTGACAGGAGGCTCATCCATAATGGCGGATTGAATTAAGCCGGATAAATCCTCCAGGGCATCCAGCCGTTCATCCAGCTTTTGAATCAATCTGCATGAAAAATCGGCA
The DNA here is from genome assembly GCA_051879275.1 of Lachnospiraceae bacterium. Lineage (GTDB taxonomy): Bacteria > Bacillota > Clostridia > Lachnospirales > Lachnospiraceae > SFDP01. The sequence goes on along the minus strand of JBJELS010000175.1, from coordinate 1,770 downwards.
GTCAGGATTTTAATGGGCGGCAGCATTCGCAGGGAACCGGAAAAAGCGATTAAATCTCTTGGGTTGGCCGTTCCATAGCTCACTCTTCCCAAAAGCCGTTCCAAATCATAAACCGGTCCCAGATACTCCCTTATTTCATCCCGGCTGACACTGTCCTTACTCAGCTCCTCTACTGCATCCAGGCGCTGTTCAATCTCTTCCCGTTCAATCAGCGGCTGCTCCAGCCAGGTACGCAGCATTCTGCCTCCCATTGCCGTTTTCGTCTTGTCTAACACCCAAAGCAGAGAGCCTCTTTTCTGTTTTTCCCTTAAAGTCTCACAAAGCTCAAGATTACGTCTTGTAGCACTGTCCAGAAGCATATAGGCACTGGTCAGATAAGGAGTAAGCCTGGTAAAGTGGCAAAGACTGGTTTTCTGGGTCTCATACAGATATTGAAGAAGGGCGCCGGCACCGATAATCCCGCTGGGAAAATCCTCTATTCCCAGACCGGTAAGGGATTCCATCTGAAAATGTCCTGTAAGACATTTTCGGCAGTTGTTTTCATCAAAATAATGGGGCTCCAATGCAAAGACACTGATTCCCAGCCTGTCCCGAAGCTCCTCAATATCCACACCGCTGACAAAAAAGGCATCATTACATATAATCTCTCTTGGCATATATTTTATGATCTCATCCACCAGCTTTTTGTTCTGATCCACTTCCGTAAGAAAATAATCACCGGTACTGACATCTGCAATGGAAATTCCGATTCTTCCCGCAAAATAGGCAATGCACATTAAATAATTATTCTGTTTATCATCCTGCAGGGAGGACAAATTGGTTCCCGGAGTGACGATTCTGGACACTTCCCGCCTGACCAGCCCCTTAACCAGCTTGGGATCCTCCACCTGCTCACAAATAGCCACCTTATACCCTTTGGAAACCAGCTTGTTCAGATAGCTGTCCACCGCATGATGGGGAACTCCGCACATGGGAGCCCTCTCTTCAAGGCCGCAGTTTTTTCCTGTAAGAGTAATTTCCAACTCCCGGCTGGCAGTAATGGCATCCTCAAAAAACATCTCATAGAAATCGCCCAGACGATAAAACAGAATACAGTCCGGATATTGCTCCTTTGTTTTCAGATACTGCTGCATCATTGGGGTTAATTCAGCCATTTCTCTTTAATCCTTTCCCATCGTACCTTAAACCAGTTCACCCAAATAGTAAAATCCCTTTGCCTGGGTTAATTTCACCGGACAAATTTTTCCCAAAAGCTTATCCTCTGCCTTTACATGTACCGTGGAATTGTTGCTTAAACGTCCGGTCAGCATGGTGGAATCCTGGCTGTTGATTTCTTCAAACAGCACCTCTTCCACCTGCCCCACCAGACGTTTGCATCTTTCCCTTGCCACCTCCTGAACCACCTGTAAAAGCCGTTCAAATTCCTGTTTTACCTGCTCCTTAGGCACCTGCTCCATGGCCGCTGCCGGAGTTCCGGTTCTTTTGGAATAAATAAAGGTAAAGGCATTGTCAAAGCCAACCTGTCTGACCACATCTATGGTATCCTCCACATCCTTATGGGTTTCTGTGGGAAAGCCCACAATAATATCCGTGGTCAGAGAAATATCCGGAATCTCTCTTCGGATTTTCATTGCAAGCTCCAGATACTGCTCCTTGGTATATTCCCGGTTCATTTTTTCCAAAATTTTGGTGGAGCCGGACTGCATGGGAAGATGCAGATGGCGGCATATTTTTGTGGAAGCTTTCATTACCTGAATCAATTCATCTGAC
>JBJELS010000174.1:0-2151 GCA_051879275.1 Lachnospiraceae bacterium | reverse complement strand
ATAAATCAAATCCAGCAGCTTAAATTCATCACAGGCTTTCGCTAAAGACTCGTTGGTCTTCTGCTCTCCCATTCCAATGACCGTTTTTCCCGCTTCCTTCATTCGGTAAGCCAGCTTGGTAAAATCGCTGTCACTGCTGACCAGGCAGATCACATCCACATCTCCCGTGTAGAGAATATCCATGGCATCAATCGTCAGGGCCTGATCGGCAATACTTTTTCCATTGGCATAGCTCATCTGAAGCACAGGAGTAATTCCCTGCAGCGGCATTACCTTATACCAGGATTTTACAGAAGAAGAATCAATGGAGCCGTACAGACGGCAAATCTTGATTCGTCCTACACGCATGGCCTCCTGTTTAATGTATTCCGCATATTTAGGAGAAATATTGTCTCCGTCAATTAAAATAGCAACCTGTTTTTCCATTTGATTTAAACTGCCCCTTCCCTATCCTTGTTGGATTTTTAAGTAGTATACCATATTCTTCCGGAATTAGCACTTAAAACCTGTAGGTATATATGATTAAGATTAATCTCATCCGAATTTTTCGATTATCTCTTTCAGGTTAATTATCTCCTTTTCATAGCGGGGATGAAAAGAACGCAAGCTGCTGATAACATATTCTACCGGAAGACTTTGCAGAAATTTCTGTTCCCTGGCAATACAGTTAATATATGCTGAAATTCTGTCAATCCCTTCCAGAGCTGTGTTTATTTCGATTATAGGATAGTCCATGGTTATGATATTTTCCGTAGGTGCATACTTTACATCGTAATAGAGAAAGAAACAGGGTATTCCTTTTTCTACCGTATCCCGATAAGTTTCATTCCCATAGGAGCAAAAATATTCCATCAGCTGATTATAGGTATACAATGCTTTTTTTACCTGCTCATTCACAATTTTATATCCAAGTTCATATGCTCTTATGGCGGAAATCCTCTCTGCTGACCGGCAGCAGTTACCAGGATAATCATAAAAATGTCGAATACAGTAAAGAACGGCCTCCATAAATCCCCTGGCACGTTCATAGGTGACAGAGCTGCTGTCACAGGCCGTATAGCTTGCGGCTAATTTTGCCACTAAGGGAAGCAATTCTTCCATTTCATATAATCCTTCAAGGTTGCTATATTCTTTCATCTTCTCTTCTCCCTATAAATCTGTGCGTACGGCTCCTTATCCCTCTTGCAAAGGCCTCCAGACAGGCAGCCTCCAAATATTCCAGTGAACCCTGGCATTCTCCATTGTAGCTTTCCTGCATATAGGCAATCAGTTCATCATCGGATAACTCATCCAGAGCTTCATTTTTATAGAGATAAAATATTTCCTGTAATCTGATTAACGTATCTAGATAGTTTTCCTGAAAAATAAAGGATGAATCACAAAAGGCAAAGATTAATTTGGGTAAAATCCCTTCCCCAAATTCTATTCGCTGCTGTTCCTTCAGACAATTCATTCTCTCCCGGATAAGCACATCAATATCCTCTTTGGTGAGTATAAGGCCAAATTGTCCGGTATACCGGTTTGTTTCCCAAAGCAGCTTCTCCTGTTGATAAGCCGGAGAAGCCATCCATGCCTCCTCTGCCATCCCTACTTTCATGCCAAAACCTCCCTCTGTCCCTTGTCGGAGTATTATATCAGCAGCGGAATAGACATACAAGCATTGACTTTTTACTGATTTTATGATAATATAAGACAAGAAAAACGAGAGAATTTTTTACATTCTCTCGTTTTTTTGTTTATTCCGTCAACAATCCTGAAGAAAAGCCGGGAATCTTCTCCAGTGCTTTTAAGGCTACATAGAAAATAAGGGAATCAATGGGCCACATCACCAGATTTTTAACTGCCCTTACGGGAAGAATTACCGTAAACACCTGTCCATACAGCAGACTTAAGCAAAGGGTATTCAGAAAGATGTTACAGATCACCATAACGATGAACTTTGCGACCAGAACGCGGGTAAGCGTAATCCTCTTCTTATAGTACATACACCCATATAAAATACCTGCCAGAACGGTTACCAGCGACAACTGAGGGCTGAAGGGTCCTGTAGGCTTAATGATGTACTTGAGAATATCCAGCGCTCCTGCAAAAATTCCCCCTACGGTAGGCCCAAACAGATAGGCCACTATCCCATTGGGGATTGAGGAAAAT
>JBJELS010000173.1:0-10022 GCA_051879275.1 Lachnospiraceae bacterium | reverse complement strand
GTGTTATGAAAAAAGTTCACGTTTAATTTGTACTTTTTCTTGACAGAGTACCATTACATCAACACGCTTCTGCAGACGCTGCATCTCTTTCCTGGCCTCTTCCATAGCCACCAATACATCCCGAAGGTCCATTGCCGCCTTGAAGGAAAGGGTGAAATCCACCACAACGACCAGACTGATCACCATCGTCACTGCAGTTAAAATTCCTTCCGGAATAGCCAGTACAAAATTCTCTATGGGCTGATGAACGAATCTTGTCATTAAAATGGTAAGTATCCCCCAGGCCAGAGACGATCCCAGGCAAATATATCCCTGAAAATTAAAGGGCTGGTCGGAATAATCCCAGTAGCGTACCTTAAACAGGGCTTCCATAACCACACCTGTGACATATTCCAATATGGTGGCTCCTATACAGCCGGCTATGTAGGTCAACAGCAGGTTTTCCTGAAAAGGTGCAGAAACAATCAGCATCATCAAGGCTCCCGTTCCATACAGGGGTAAAAAGGGTCCCCGCATAAACCCACGGTTAACCGGCTTTTTCTCCTTAATGCTTACATAAGTGGATTCAAAGCACCAGCCGAAGAAGCAATAAAAATGAAAGAAAAACATCCACTGTATCCATGTGTAATTTAAATTCATTGGTATACTCCTATACGATAGGAAAACTTTCCTTTTTTTGTTTCATAAGCAATTCCGTCAAATTGAAACTTTCCAAAGCCGCGGATACTGACTGTATCCCCTTTCTTTAAGGGGTAACTGCTACTCTCACACAATCTGCCGTTAACATAGATTTTTTTACTGCGGAATAATTCCAGACTCTGACTTCTGGAAAAATGGTACTGCTTTGCAATAATCCCATCCAGTCGGGCAGAGGAAGCCAGAATATTTACTTCCTTCTTCTTTCGATGAAGCAATTGTTCCGGAACGTCCACCCGGGAAATCTTTACCGGATTACGGCCCACCTGTGTCAGCTCTTTTCGAATAAAGGGAGCTATCCTCTCCAGGCAAAACAGCCATGCCTTTTTCCCCTGTACAAAAATATCTCCCAGATTTTCCCGTTGGATTCCCAGATTCATCAAGGCTCCCAGATAATCCCGATGAGTAAGCTCTATGGCAAATTTTTCTGCCAAGGGCTCAATGGCAAGACAGGCAATGGGAAAAGGCTCCTCATAGCCCAGCCCTTCAGCATTACCGAACCTTATGATTTTCCGGTCACACTCAGCTGTTCCTCCAAAAAGGGTCATTCCTGCATACCGCAGCTGATTTTCCCTGCTTAAGCACAGGTCCAGCTGAGGCAGAGAAAGAAAATCGGTAAAGGTATAGACTCCCTGAGCATAAGAGCGCTCTGCCAGCTCCTGTATTCTTTTTTGTAAGAGTAAATCTTCCTTATCCATTTCGTCTCAAAACTGTCCTTCATCCGGTCATCTCTCAGGTGAAGCTGATAATGGGATTCTCAGGCTCTTCTACAGTCTCTACCTTAATCCCATGAAGAACCGGTCCTTCCCCTTCATAATCCGGCCAATACTCCTTTGCCACTGCTGCCGTAACCTTCACCCAGCTTTTTTCCTTAAGCTCATCTGCAGCCGCGTATTCACAGGCAAAGCCCAGAAAAGCCATGTCATCCGCACAGCAGGTCATAGCCAGCCTGCCGGGAACAAAATAGTCCTTAGGAAAAGACTTTGGCTTTAAAACCTGAGCCACAAAGCTTACCTGCTTTCCCTCGTATCGCTCCGGGTGATCCAGGCTGTCCAGATACCAGATACCAAAGCCAAAATCATCCAGCTCGATTATCGGCCGGTTCAGATCATAAGGAAGCTCCTCTTCCATCAGCTCATTGATTTCCCCGTTTGCATCCTCAAAGACGATTTCCGCTCTCGGATTAACCGCCTTCACGTTACGCTTATAATTACTCAGCTCCTTAATATTGTCACAGCGATTAAAAATAATCAGCTCTGAGTTTCTTACCATCTCTGCTACCATGGATTTCATATTGGTGTAGTACATGGGAAAGCTTCTGGCATCAATATTGGTAATCTGCTGCTCAAGGCTCCAATGTCCGGGCAGTACCATATCCTTCATGCTCCACATACCGTTGTATTCGATAATGATTCTTTCCGGACGATATTTCTGCTCCAGCTCCATCAGATGTGCCGGATTAAAATCCTCTTCCTCTTCAATTATCTCCATAAAGGTTTTTGTCTGCTTTAACAGCCCTGCATCATAATCAATTTCCCCTTCTTCACAAACCAAAAGCAGAGTCTTTCCCTTACTTTTAAAATAGGGCTGGCTTATGGTAAAGGTAATAAATTCAGTCTTTCCGCTCTCCAGAAAGCCGTTGATCAGGTATACAGGGATTCTGTCCTCTTTCTTTTTAAACACCGAATAATTCTCCTATTTTCTCTTCCTTCAATCCGGAGCCGATAACACAAAGCCTGCCGGTTACGTCTGCTTTCCCTTCTCTAATGGAAGCTTCCCCGGGAACATAGTCGAAATAAATCCACTGGCTGTCTTCCTTAGACTGAACCATTCCCTTTGCTCTTAACACCATACCATAGGTATGCTCATCCTCCAAAGCCTCCAGAATCTGCTCAATCTCTTTTTTCGTATAGGTCTTTGGGGTTTCCCTGCCCCAGCTGGCAAAGACCTCATCCGCATGGTGATGCCCATGGCCATGCTCATGCTCGTGGTCATGGCAGCCGCAGCCGCAATGCTCATCATGGTGATGATGGTGGTGTTCATGCTCATGATGGTGCCCACAGTCACAATGCTCATCATGCTCATGATGATGAGTAGCCTCCACCTCCTTCAACAGTTCGGACTCCATATTGACCTTCTTTTCCATAGTGGCCAAAATATCCTTGCCTCCCAGCTCTTCCCAGGGTGTGGTAATAATCGTTGCCTCCCGGTTATGCCGGCGAATCAATTCCACTGCCGCTTCCAGCTTTTCCTCACTGATGCTTCCTGTACGGCTTAAAATAATCGTTCCTGCATGTTCGATCTGATTTAAGAAAAACTCCCCGAAGTTCTTAATGTACATCTTGCATTTGGAGGCATCCACTACTGCCACCGTACTGTTAATCTGAAGCTCTCCCTCCACTCTGTCCACTGCAGCCACCACATCGGACAGCTTACCTACTCCGGAGGGCTCAATTAGAATACGTTCAGGCTGATAAGTATCCAGTACCTCCTTTAGGGAAGTACCAAAGTCTCCTACCAGAGAGCAGCAGATACAGCCGGAGTTCATCTCCTTAATCTCAATACCCGCTTCCCGCAAAAAGCCTCCGTCTACTCCAATCTCTCCAAACTCATTTTCAATCAGGACCACCTTTTCTCCTGACAGTGCTTCCTTTAACAGCTTCTTAATTAAGGTTGTTTTACCGGCTCCCAAAAAGCCGGAGATAATATCAATTCTGGTCATAATTTCCTCCTGTGCCGCCCGGTGTCTGACAGGCATCGGGGCAGTCCTTTTCTCCTATTTCTTTTCAAAAAATATAGAGGTGGGATAAAGTTTTATCCCACCATCATCATATTAAGCGGAACGATAAGCCGGGTTCTGTCGTGAGTGATCATCTATCTAGGACTGCTGTTGCCAGCAGCCTCAAGCGACCTACCTGAAAGCAGGTCGGGCAAACCTGTCGCTTTCTGCTTGGTCTTGCTTCGGATGGGGTTTACATGTGCCCCCTCTGTTACCAGAAGGGCGGTAGTCTCTTACACTGCCTTTCCACCCTTACCGGCAAATTTGCCGGCGGTTTATTTCTGTTGCACTGGCCTTGGAGTCGCCTCCACCGGACGTTATCCGGCATCCTGCCCTATGAAGCCCGGACTTTCCTCACCTGTCCTGTGACAGCTGCGATCACTTGTCCCACTTAATAGAAAGATAAACTATACCTTAAAACAGCTTCCCCCTACAAATTCTCTTACAATGGAATTCATGGGAAGATTTTCACTTCCTACTCCTAAAAAATATCCCAAAAACTTTAACAGCCGCTTAGCTTCAAAATACTCCGGCTCTTCTTTTGCAATTCCAAAAAGCAGAGGCTCTGCATAAATTTTTAACATGGCAAGCTCATAAAGTGTTGCGGAATTAAACATGGCATCCGCGCTTTCCTGAAAAGGGAAAATATTCTCCTCTTCTCCTCTGCGGACAGAGCTCCACATTTGGAGTGTTCCCTTTGCACTGGTGCCTCTGGTTCTGGCATCTCTGACCATACGTCTTAATAATCTGCCATCAGTGGTGGGTATGCGGTTATGCTCGTCAACATTTAAGCAGGTCAGAGCACTGATATAAATTTTATACTTACTCTCTTTGGGCAAAGCATGGGACATCTTATCGTTCAGGCCATGTATTCCCTCAATAACCAGAATGTCATCAGGCCCCAGTGTTTTATATTCCCCTTTGTATTCCCGGGCTCCTGTCTTAAAATTGAAGGTGGGCATCTCCACCGTCTTACCCTCCAGAAGTTCACACATATCCCGATTAAACTGTTCCACATCAATCGCTTCCAGACATTCAAAATTATAATTCCCTTTTTCATCTCTGGGAGTCTGATCACGGTTCACAAAATAATCATCCACGGCAATAGGATGGGGCTTTAGTCCATGAGTCATCAGCTGAACCGATAAACGATGGGAAAATGTGGTTTTTCCCGATGAAGAGGGGCCGGCAATCATAACAAATTTTACATTGCCTCTGGCCGCAATCTCACTGGCAATTTCAGCGATTTTTCTTTCCTGTAAGGCCTCCTGCATAAGAATGACCTGCTGCAGCTTTTGGTCACAAATTGCTTTATTCAATTCCCCCACCGTGTTTACTCCTATATCCTCTGCCCACCTGGTGGATTCCATTAACGTATCAAACAGCTTCTTTCGTGAGGAAAAATCTGTAAGACAGTTAGGCTCCTCCATGGTAGGAAGAATCAACAGTATTCCTTTCTCGTAAAGCCTTAAATCAAACTGATTGATGTAGCCTGTAGAAGGAACCATATAGCCGTAATTATAATCATAATATCCCTCCAGGCAGTACATGTTTACATAGGAGCTTCTCCTGTACCAAAACAGCTGCTTCTTATCCTCCATACCCTGTGTGGAAAAAATTGCTCTGGCCTGATCCAGGGGATATGCTTTTTTTACAATGGGAAGATTAAGCTCCACCAGCTCATGCATCCGGTTTTTAATTTTACAAAGCAACTCCTCATCCAGACTATAGTCTCCCTTTACGGAGCAATAATAGGCTGGGCCCAGTGAGAACTCCACCTTAATTTTACCATGATGGCCGCCTACAACGTCATGAATTGCCTTAACTAGAAGCAGGGTTGCACTTCTGACATAAGTATTGTAGCCGATTTTCTCTTTTCTGGTAATAAACTCAAGCTCACTCCCATCCTTTTGCAGAGTCTTGTGAAGCTCCTTGATTTTACCATCCTGTACAATAAGAACGATGGTATTCTCATAGCTCTCCTGAAACTCATTTACAATTTGTTCAAAGGCAGTACCCTTTGAATATTGTTTTTCCTCACCCTTAATTTTAACCGTAAGCATCTTCCATTCCCTTTCTGTATCTAGCAAATTATCTGAAACGGTTCTGTTTCTTTGGCAAGCCGGATTTCCATACCGGGCAGCTCCCTCAGAAGGGCTTCCTTCATGTAGGAGGAAAAAATTTTCTCCAGGCCGTAATGTCCGGCATCAATCACCGAAATCCCCTGCTCCAGAGCATCCAGACCGTCATGGTGCCCGATATCTCCCGTTATTACCACATCTGCATTCAGCTCAGCCGCCTTTCGGATATAGCTTTTTCCGGAGCCCGGAATTAAGGCCGCCTTTCGGATTGATTTTGTCAAATCACCGAACACCCTTACAGAGGATAACCGGCAATTCTGCTTCACATAATCTGCCGTTTCCTCCAAAGTCATTGTACAGGGCAGACTGCCTATACGTCCGATTCCTTCCATGGCAATTTCATCCTGAAAGGTTACATCCAGAACCCGGCATTTTTCCAATTTTAATTGATCTGCAACTGCATCAGCCATACCCATCACATCAAAATTGGTATGCATGGCATAATAGGAAATATCCTGCTGTATCAGCTGATATACTCTTTTTCCGATAAAATCCTCTGTGGTGATGGATTTCATCCCGGAAAAAATCAGCGGATGATGGGTAATCAGCATATCTGCCTCCCATTCACTTGCCTGATGGATGACCTCACCCGTGGGATCCAGTGCAAGCAGTATTTTATCCACCTCTTTATCTTCTCTTCCGCATAAAAGCCCCACATTATCCCAGCCTTCAGCGTAAAATTTCGGTGCCAGCTTTTCCAAATACTGAATAACATCCTTACACTTCATCCGTAAACCACTCCAATCCCTGATGGATTTTTTCCAAATTCTTTTGAATCTGCCTGCTTCGTTCTCTGCTTCTTGCCGTATTCTTCTCCTGAAGCTTAAGCAGTATTTCCTTCTGCTGCTTTTCTTCTTTTTTTAAAAACTCCTTTAAAACGGGATGTCGGTTCTTCAGCAAAAGCTCTCCATAGCAGTCGAACAGCTCCTGCTTCTCCGATGCTCTCTCTTTTGAGCCCGCTTCCACCCTCATCATGGGGTAGAATTTTCCCTCCTCCAAAACCATATCTTCCGCTGTGATTTGCCATCCCATTTGACGAACATAGGCACGCACCATGGCAATCTCAGACTGGGGCTGTAAAACCAGCTCCCTCATTCTCAAAAACTGCTCCCGGCTATCCTCAATAATGCGGATCATCAGTTTGCCTCCCATACCTGCCATTACCGCTGCCTCTACTTTCTCGGCAGAGTCCAGTGCACGGGCTCCATCCGACAATCTGGTGTCAATATATGTAGAAAGGCCTTCCCTTTGAATATGTTTTTCGGCTCTTTCCAAGGGCCCCCGGTTTACATCCATGGCAATGCATCCCGGTGCCTTCCCCGTCTTCACCAGATAGATGGATAAAAAGCCATGATCACAACCGATATCCGCAACCCGCAGTCCCCCGGACAGCAAATCAGCCACTGCCTGCAATCGTTTTGATAATTCCATATCAGTCCAAATAATCCTTTAACTTGCGGCTTCTGCTTGGATGACGCAGCTTACGCAGGGCCTTTGCCTCAATCTGACGGATACGCTCTCTGGTAACCTTAAATTCTTTTCCTACCTCTTCCAGCGTTCTTGCTCTGCCGTCATCCAGACCGAATCTTAAACGAAGAACCATCTGCTCTCTTTCCGTTAAGGTACCCAAAACCTCCACCAGCTGTTCCTTTAACAGAGTAAATGCAGCGGCATCTGCCGGCACGGGAACATTGTCATCCTGGATGAAATCCCCCAGATGACTGTCCTCCTCCTCACCGATAGGTGTTTCCAGAGATACCGGCTCCTGAGAAATTTTTAAAATCTCCCTTACCCGTTCCACCGGCATATTCATGGCCTCTGCAATCTCCTCCGGACTGGGCTCCCTGCCAAGCTCCTGCAAAAGCTGCCGGCTTACCCGAATCAGCTTATTAATGGTTTCCACCATGTGCACCGGAATGCGGATTGTTCTTGCCTGATCCGCTATTGCTCTGGTAATAGCCTGGCGAATCCACCAGGTAGCATAGGTAGAGAATTTATATCCTTTACGATAGTCGAATTTTTCTACAGCCTTAATAAGACCCAGGTTTCCCTCCTGAATCAAATCCAAAAACAGCATACCCCTGCCCACATAACGCTTGGCAATGCTGACCACCAGACGGAGATTGGCTTCGGCCAGACGTTTCTTGGCTTCCTCGTCTCCCTCCTCCATTCTCTGGGCCAGCTCTATTTCTTCCTCTGCACTGAGCAAAGGAACTTTTCCGATTTCCTTAAGATACATTCTTACCGGATCTTCAATACTGACACCATCGGGCACGCTGAGATCGATATTCTCCATATCCACCTCATCCTCTTCGGTAAGAATGATTTCATCATCCTCCACAGGTACCTCTTCCTCTTCGGTGATGCGAAGGACATCCACTCCGCTTCTCTCTAAGGCTTCGACTACCTTATCCATCTGTTCCTCCTCCAGAGGAAAACCGGCAAAAAAATCCACTACCTCCTGGTACTCCAGCATATTTTTCTTTTTTCTTGCCTGTGCCAGCAGTTCCTTTAAGCTCTCTTCCAATTTTGCCTTTGTGTTTTCATCCATCTTAAGGTTCCATCCTTCCATTTAGGGTTTTGTACTATTTTCTTTAAGGCTGTTGTCCATAGTGTGGTCATTCATCCAAAGAAATATGCGTTTTTTTCAGCTCCTCCAGGGCTTTTTTTGCTTCAAGCACCTGATTTAAGGCAGTGGCATCACTGCCAAGACGACTGGAATAGTATTCCAGACTGTTTTGTTTTACGTTAAGTAAAATATCATGAAATGCTTTTTCTCTTTCTGGAGGTGAGTCAGACAGCTCTATTTTTGTATTGAATATTTCTGCCACCTGCCTCTGCTCCTCCTCATCGGGAAAAAGGCTGATAATTCCGGCCGGACTGAAATCCCCGCTTTCAAAGCCGTCAAACAGTTTTGAAGCTACCTGTTCATAAAGCTTGTCCGTAAAATCTGCGGCAGAAAGATATTTTTTTACTTTAGAATAAAGTCCGGGCTCCTCCGTCAGCCAGGTAATCAGCAAACGCTGAACTCTTTTCGTCCCCTCCTCAGCCTTATTTTTAGACTGTATACCGGATTTGGGCCGTTCCAGTGGTCTGGCTGTTCCTGATGAGGCTGCATAGGCCGCTACCAGCTTTTTTAAGCTTTCTCTGCTGATCCCATATTGATCTGCTATGGCATCCAGATAATTATTTCTTTCCATTTCCTCTGAAAATCGACAGAGTCTTACCGCAATTTCCCGGTGAAAGCCTGTCTTTTCCTCCGGGTCCGTTAAATCATAATTGGTACCAAGCATCCGAATTTCAAATAAAAATCCGTTTTCTGCCTCTTCTATTCTTTCCTGAAAGGCCTGGGTTCCCAGACCCTGAATAAATTCATCCGGATCCTTATAGGGCTTCAAATTAATCACCTTGCCCGACAGCCCGGTTTCCCGCAAAATACTCAGTGCCCTTAGGGCTGCCTTTGTTCCTGCCCCATCACTGTCATAGGCCAGGAGAACGTGCTGGGTATAACGCTTCAGAAGATTGGCCTGTCCTAAGGTGAAGGCTGTTCCCAGTGAGGCTACCGCCTGCTGAAAGCCCGCCTGATGGAGGGCTATGACATCCATATATCCCTCGCAGAGGATAATATTATTCTTTCTTGCCGTTCTGGCAAAATTTAATCCGTAAAGATTCCTGCTTTTATCAAATACCGGTGTTTCGGGAGAATTGAGATATTTAGGCTCTCCCTCCCCCATTACTCTTCCTCCGAAGCCAATGGCCCGATGATTTACATCCATAATGGGAAAAATAACCCGATTCCAGAATTTATCATGTACACCATAGCGTTCATCTGCCGTAGCCAGTCCCGCCTGGATAATCTGCTCATCCCTGTAGCCCCTGCTTCTTAAATACAGAACCAGATCATTGCTGCTCTTATTGGCAAAGCCAAGGCCAAATTTCTGCAGGGTTTCCTCTGTCAATCCCCGCTTCGTCAGATAGCGGTGGCCGATTTCTCCCTGCGTCCTTCGTAGCTGATAATAAAAATATTTGGCTGCTTCCTTATTGATTTCCAGTAAAACCGTCTTCTTATCCGCCTCTCTTCTGGCCTCGGCAGAATACTCCATTCGGGGCAGGTCTACACCTGCTCTGTCCGCCAATGCTTTTAAGGCTTCCTGAAAAGTAAAATTCTCATAGTTCATCAGAAAACTGAATACGTTACCTCCTGCTCCGCAGCCGAAGCAGTAATACATCTGTTTTTGTGGGGAAACCGAAAAGGAAGGGGATTTTTCATTATGAAAAGGGCAGAGTCCAAAATAGCTTGCCCCCTTTTTCGTCAGCTTCACATATCCTGAAACGATGTCCACTATATCATTTTTTGCTCTGATTTCCTCTACCACTTCATCAGGATAATACATGAAATGAGCTCC
>JBJELS010000172.1:0-10054 GCA_051879275.1 Lachnospiraceae bacterium | reverse complement strand
CTCTCCCGTTCTATCCGGAGGAAAGCCAGGTCCGCATAAGATTCAGGGAATCGGAGCAGGCTTTGTACCTTCTATTCTGAATACCGGTATCTATGATGAGATTATTACGGTTGCCAATGAGGATGCCTTTGCTTTCGGAAAGCTGATTGGGCATAAGGAAGGAATCCTGGTGGGAATTTCCTCGGGAGCTGCACTTTGGGCCGCTGTTCAAGAGGCTAAAAAAGAAGAAAATCAGGGAAAGACCATTGTGGTGCTATTTCCTGACACAGGTGACAGATATTTGTCTACCCCTCTTTTTGCAGAATAAAATTTTAAAAATGACATATATGTCAAATGGAAAAAAGTCAGATTTCGGATTTATTGATAGGCTATTGAAGGAGATTAGGAATTATGATGGTATCCACCAGAGGAAGATATGCACTTAGGGTAATGATCGATCTGGCAGAGCACGGAGGAAGCAGCTTTGTCCCCCTAAAGGACATTGCGGAAAGGCAAAATATCTCCAGGAAGTATCTGGAAAGCATAATGACGGCATTGTCAAAAAATGGTATGGTTGAAGGACTTCATGGAAAAGGAGGAGGATACCGTTTATCCAGGGGGGCGGAGGACTATCGGATAGGTGATATTCTTCGTCTGACCGAAAATTCCCTGGCTCCGGTGCCCTGTCTGGAGGAAGAGGCAAATCCCTGTGAACGGGCTGCAGAGTGCAAAACACTGCCGATGTGGACCCGGCTTTATGAGATGATTAATGAATATCTGGATGGAATAACTATTGCAGATCTTGTAGGGACATCCTCAGGAGATAACTACATTATTTAGAGGGCAGAGAATGATCGGTTTAGGTACACTAATGAATACGGCCGCTGTTATTGCAGGCGGCCTTCTCGGCCTATGCTTTAAAAAGGGACTGAAGAAAAGACTTCAGGATATTTTGATGCAGGCCTGTGCAATAGCCACCATATTTATCGGGGCAGCGGGAACGCTGTCTCATATGTTGATTGTCGAGGATGGAAATATTTCTACCGGAGGCTCCATGCTCCTTATTTTTTCTCTTGTCCTGGGCGGACTTTTGGGAGAGGCTGTTGATATTGAGCAGAAAATGGATATTCTGGGAGAAAAGCTGAAAAGAATGGTTAAGGCAGAAAAGGATAATAGCTTTGTCGATGGCTTCGTCAATGTGTCTTTGATTATCTGCGTGGGAGCCATGGCCATAGTAGGCTCCATACAGGATGGGATGACAGGGGATTATTCCATGCTTGCGGCTAAGGCTGTGCTGGATATGGTTATCGTCATGATTTTTTCTGCCACCTATGGAAAGGGGGCTGTTTTTTCTGCTGTTCCCATTCTGGTGTATCAGGGAGGGATAACCGTCTTGGCTGCCTTTGCCGGTTCCTTTTTATCGGAGGCAGTAATTGCAGATTTGTCTTTTATCGGTTCGGCATTGATTTTCTGTGTGGGAATCAATATCGGCTTTGGGAAAAAAATTCCGGTGGGAAATCTTCTGCCGTCCTTATTGATTCCCTTGATTTACCGAGGTGTTTTGATGGTTTTATAGAATCATCTCCATGCCCACCTTCTGGGGCTTTAGTCCGCAGGATTCATAAAATTTCATGGCAGACTCATTCAGGCTCCACACATTCAAAGTAATGTTGTAGAAGCCTTTTTCTTTGGCATAATTTACCACATAGTGATACATTTTCTGGCCTATATGGTGTCCTCTGCAGCTTTCCAGTACGCAGATATCATCGATATACAGAGTTTTGATGGGAGTCAGCACAGGGTCATTTTTATACTGCTGAAAGAGGCAGAAGGCATGGGCCAGTACCTGACCCTGTTCATCTACAGCCACAAAAACAGGACGAAGGGGATCATCAAGGATAATCTTAAGCTGCTCTTCATCATATTTTCCTTTTCCATAGCTGAAAATATCCGGGCGTCCCCGGTGATGAACCAGATTTACCTGTAAAAGGAGTCTGCGAATCCCGGGGATATCCTCTTTAGCTGCCGGTCTGATGGTCATAAGCTCCTCCTAAAGCAGATGTACACCTTTGCTCTGGCATATTTCAACGGTTTCTGCCGGCCATAGGGAGGATTGCACCTCTCCAATATGAGCCTTTCTCAAGAAAAACATACAGATTCTGGACTGTCCGATGCCGCCGCCGATGGTATAGGGCAGTTCTTTGTTCAGAATAGCCTTCTGGAAAGGAAGTCTGGCTCTGTCTGTACATCCGGCCTTTTCCAGCTGCTCCTGCAGACTGTTCTCATCTACACGGATCCCCATGGAGGAAAGCTCCAGAGCAATATCCAAAACAGGGTAGTAAACCACAATATCCGCATTCAATGCCCAGTCATCATAGTCAGGAGCCCGTCCGTCATGAGGCTTACCGTTTGCCAGCTTATCACCAATCTGCATAATGCAGACAGCCCCCTTTGCCTTAGCAATATAGTATTCTCTTTCCTTGGGGGTATTGTCGGGAAACATTTCTTCCAGCTGGGAGGTAGTAATAAAGTAAATATCATGAGGAAGGATTTCCTCAATATAGTCATAACGGATAGCCATATATTTTTCCGTTTTGCGAAGCACCTTGTATACGGTACGGACAACCTCCTGTAAAGTGTCCATAGTGCGTTCTTCTTTGGAAATGATTTTTTCCCAGTCCCACTGATCCACATAAATAGAGTGAATATTGTCAGTGTCCTCATCCCGACGGATAGCGCTCATGTCGGTATAGAGGCCTTCATCGTTCTGAAATCCGTATTTTTTCAATGCATAACGTTTCCATTTTGCCAGAGAGTGTACAATCTCAGCCTGGTAGTCATTCATTTCCTTGATTCCAAAGGTTACGGGACGTTCTACTCCATTCAGGTTGTCGTTGAGACCGGATGCAGGGTCCACAAACAGGGGAGCGGATACACGAAGAAGGTTAAGGCGTTCAGCCAATAGGTTCTGAAAAAAATCTTTTACCGTTTTAATTCCCACCTGGGTATCGTGTAAATCCAGAGCGGACCGGTAGTTGTCAGGAATTCTTGTTGCCATTGTTGTCCTCCAAATAAAACCATGTAGACTGCCGGAAATTATATCGGCAGATATATTTAATAATCCTGTTTATCATAGACCAGAATTTTCCTGTAGTCAATGACGGATTATAACTAATGCTTGCTTTTTAGTAAAAAACAGATATAATGTAAGCGGATATAAAAACTGAATATAGAATGATTATCATGAGGAGAAGAAACACATGAAGAAAAGAATCAGAAGTATTCTTTTAGTGTCTGTGTTGCTGACACTAACTATTGCACTGAGTGCTTGCTCAGGCGACAAGGCAGGTGAATCATCGGGAAGCGAAGCTGCTGTAAATCAGGGAGGCAGTGAAGCCCCGGATGAATCCTCGATTACCATCGGCATACCACAGGATTTGGAAGAAAGTCTTGACCCACACAAAGCAGTAGCGGCAGGAACGAAGGAAATTCTGTTTAATATTTATGAAGGTCTGGTAAAGCCGGACAGTGATGGTAATATGGTGCCTGCCGTAGCAAGCGGATATACCATGGACGATGGGGGAAAAGTATATACTTTCACTCTGCGGGATGGTATTACCTTCCATGACGGAACCCCTGTAACGGTAGAGGACATCCGGTATTCCATTGAGCGATGCGCCGATACCAGTGGGGAAGGTAC
Organism: Lachnospiraceae bacterium; assembly: GCA_051879275.1. Classification (GTDB taxonomy): domain Bacteria; phylum Bacillota; class Clostridia; order Lachnospirales; family Lachnospiraceae; genus SFDP01. The sequence continues at coordinate 6,375 of JBJELS010000172.1, read as the reverse complement.
CCTTTTGGTAGCGGCTTTTTCTAATATTGAGAAGGTAGAGATAGTAGATGAAAAAACGGTGAACATCTATCTTATCGATGCGGATACGGAGTTCATCAGCGAGCTGACAGTGGCCATTATTCCTGAAAACAATACCGATCCGGATAAAAATGCCGTAGGAACCGGCCCTTATCGGTATGTATCCCGGAGTATCCAGGACAATATCGTACTTACCCGTTTTGAGGATTACTGGGGAGAGAAGGCCAATATTAAGGATATCACCTTAAAAATTGTAGCTGACGGCGATATGATCGTAACCAACTTAAAGAGCGGCGCTATTGACATGTTCTGCCGACTGACTACCGACCAGGCAAATGAGCTGGCAGGGAATGGCTTCGATGTTTATGAGGGAACCATGAATCTGGTTCAGGCCCTTTATCTGAACAATGATTTTGAACCCTTCCGGGATGTGCGGGTACGTCAGGCTCTCTGCTATGCGGTAGACACTCAGGGAATCCTGGAGCTTGGCTTTGAAGGAAAGGGTACCCTGATCGGAAGCTCTATGTTTCCGGCCTTCGGAAAGTATTATATGGAAGAACTGGCTTCCCTGTATCCTACAGATATTGAAAAGGCAAAGGAGCTTCTGGCAGAGGCCGGTTATGGAGAGGGCTTGACCTTCAGCATCACCGTTCCCTCTAACTATCAGCCCCATGTGGATACGGCACAGATTATTGTAGAGCAGCTAAAGCAGATCAATGTAAATGCCACAATCAATCTGGTAGAATGGGATACCTGGGTTTCCGAGACCTATATCGGAAGACAGTTTGAATCCACTGTGGTAGGGGTAGACGCTTCTACACTGACAGCCAGGGCGTTGCTGGAGAGATTTACCTCCGACAACGATAAGAATTTTATCAATTTTAACAGTAAAGAATATGATGAGGCTTTTGAAAAAGCCATAAGCTCCACAGACGATGCCAAGAAGACGGAATACTATAAACTATGTGAGCAGATTCTGGCCGAGGAAGCAGCCAATGTCTACATTCAGGATATGGCCAGTATGGTAGCCTTAAACAGTAACTACGGCGGTTATATCTTCTATCCGCTGTATGTGCAGGATTTTGCAGCCTTGTATGTAAAATAAGAAGGAAGGAAAGAAAGGGAGAGGACAGATGAAGTATTTTGGGAAAAAAATAATCAGTATGCTGATCACCCTGCTGATTGTGTCCTTTCTGGTCTTTCTGGCCTTTACGGTGATTCCGGGAGATCCGGCAGTATCCAAGCTGGGATTACAGGCAACACCGGAAAGGCTGGAGGCACTCCGGGAAGAGATGGGGCTGAACAGACCCCTTTTAGAACGGTACGGAACATGGCTGATCCAGGCTCTTAAAGGTGATTTTGGAATTTCTTACAGCTATGGGGCTTCGGTTTCCGAGATGGTACTGGATAAGCTTCCCATTACTCTTTGTCTGACTCTTATGGCCTTTGGTCTGGTGGCAGTATGTGCCCTTCCCCTGGGGATTTATACGGCAAAACATGAAGGGGGATGGCTGGATCGGATTATTCTGATCATTAATCAGATTGTTATGGCTGTGCCTCCTTTTTTTGCCGGTATTTTGCTTACCTATATTTTTGGTCTGGTGTTAAAATGGTTTCAGCCGGGAGTTTTTATTTCCTACGAGGTCAGTATGAGTAAATTTTTAGGCTGTCTGGTTTTTCCGGCCTTAGCTATAGCCATTCCCAAAATTGCCATGACGGTAAAGCTGCTTAGAAGTGCTCTTATTGATGAAGCAAAAAAGGATTATGTGCGGACGGCCTACAGTAAAGGCAACAGTAAGAATGGTGTGTTCTATTTTCATCTGTTAAAAAATGCCATGATTCCTGTAGTTACTTTTCTTGCTATGACTCTGACGGATATGATTGCGGGAAGTGTAATTGTAGAGCAGGTGTTTTCCATTCCGGGTCTGGGCAGAATCCTGGTGAGTTCAATTTCCAACAGAGATTATCCTGTTGTAGAGGCAATTATTGTTTTGCTGGCCCTTATCGTTGTGGTGGTAAATCTGCTGTCAGATATGCTTTGCCGTAAAATTGACCCGAGAATCAGTACGGGAGAATAGATTATGTTCAACCTGAAAAAAGAGAAAAAGGAAAAGCATAAGCCTTTCAAAAAGAGAAAGAATTATACCTTTATTATCGGCTGTACGATTACGGCTATGATTCTTGCTCTCACTCTGATCGGCTTTTTTTATACTCCTTATGATCCTGAGGAAATGGATGTCTCAAGAAAGCTGGCAGGAATATCCTTAAGCCATATTATGGGCTGTGATAATTTCGGAAGAGACATTTTCAGCCGGGTATTAAAGGGCTGCACCACTACCCTGGTGGTGGCTGTGGGAACGGTGGCCATCGGAACCTTTTTCGGTTTGCTGATAGGAGCATTTACAGGATATTTCGGTGGGGTTATGGATGAGATTTTCATGCGGATTATGGATGCCCTGTTTGCCTTTCCCAGTCTTCTTCTGGCACTGGTTTTTGTCAGCCTTTTGGGAAGCGGAAAGTATCAGGTGATTGTAGCTTTGGGAATTGCTTTCATTCCCAGCTTTTCCAGAATCGTCCGCAGTGAATATATGCGTAATCGGGACAGGGATTATGTGAAAAGTGCAAGACTGGCAGGGGCCTCTCATCTTCGGATTATGTTTGTTCATATTTTGCCCAATATCAGGAGGGTACTCTTAGCTTCTATTATGATTGGCTTCAATAATGCGGTGCTGGCAGAAGCAGGACTGACCTATCTGGGGATTGGCGTACAGCCTCCGGATGCCAGTCTGGGAGAAATGTTATCCTCTGCCCAGACCTATCTTTTTTCTGCACCCTGGTATGCTTTGGGAACAGGCCTGATGATTATTCTGATGATTCTGGGTTTTGGTCTGATGGCAGAAGGTCTGCAGAAGGAATAAGGAGGACGGGATGCTTTTAGAGGTCAAAGAATTAAGCATAGAATTTCAGGATAAACTGCTCCCGGAAGCCGTAGTATCCCATGTGGATTTCACTCTGGAGGAGGGAGAGATTCTGGGAATAGTGGGAGAGTCAGGCTCCGGGAAAAGTATGACGGCCCATGCCATTGCAGGTCTGCTCAGCCGTCATGATATGAAAAAAACGGGAGAAATTCTTTTTGGCGGTAAGAATCTTTTGACCTGTTCCAGGGCAGAGCTTCGTGCTATCCAAGGGAATGATATAAGTGTCATTTTCCAGGAGCCCATGACCAGCTTGAATCCGGTGAAAAAGATTGGCTGGCAGGTAGGAGAAAGCTTGAGAATACACACGGATTTTGGGAAAAAGGAAATCAGAAGGCAGGTACTCTCCATTCTGGAAAGAGTAGAGCTCAGTGATCCCGAGAGAGTCTATAATCAGTACCCGGATGAGCTGTCCGGTGGTATGCGGCAGAGAGTGATGATTGCCTCCGCCATGATCTGTAAGCCGAAAATTTTGATTGCCGATGAACCAACTACCGCCTTGGACGTGACCATACAGGCCCAGATTGTGAAGCTGCTGAAAAAGCTTAATCAAATGGAAAAAACTGCAATTTTATTCATTTCTCATGATTTAAGTCTGGTGAAAAGTCTCTGCGAAAGAGTAATCGTCATGCAGTCCGGCAGAGTGGTGGAAAGCGGAGCTTCAGAAGAAATTTTCAGGCATCCCAGGGAGGCATACACCAGACAGCTGGTGGAAGCAATTCCCGGCTGTGAACCTGGAAAAAGCTTGCGGGAAATCATGCAGAGAATACAGGCAGACAGCGTGTGATATGCAGAGAATACAGGCAAAAGCGTGTGGATAAGGGGAATGCGGATGGAAAACGTATGGTATGCAGGGGAGGCAAAATGGGTAAGATATTAACAGTATCGAAGGTGAATGCTTATTACAAGGGACGAAGAAATAAAAAAGAGAGAATCCGGATTTTAAAAGATGTTACCTTTGAAATGGAGGAAGGAGAGATTCTGGGTCTGGTAGGGGAAAGTGGCTGCGGAAAATCCACTTTGGTAAAAACTATTCTCTCCATGGTCAAGGATTATGAGGGAGAAATTCACTGTACAGATACTCATCCTCAGATGATTTTTCAGGATCCCTTCGGTTCTCTGAATCCTTCTAAAAAGATTGGCTGGATTTTACAGGAGCCTTTGCGCAATCTTACCGGACTGAAGGCGGATGAGCGCTATAAGAGAGCCGTGGAAATGCTGAATAAGGTGGGATTGGAAGAAAGATATATGGAGCATTATCCTCATCAGCTTTCCGGCGGACAGCGTCAAAGGGTGGGAATTGCCGTGGCCCTTATGCTGCATCCGGGCTTGGTACTGGCGGATGAACCGGTATCGGCGCTGGATGTTACCATTCAGAAGCAGGTGTTGGAGCTGCTTTTGAAGCTGAAGATAGAAATGGGGCTGTCCATACTCTTCATCTCTCATGATCTGCGGGTAGTTTATCAGCTCTGTGATCGGGTGATGATTATGGAAAAAGGAGAGATTGTGGAGCAGGGAAAAACCGAGGAGGTTTACTTCCATCCCAAGCATGAGTATACAAAGAAGCTGCTGGAGGCGGCCCAAATAGTCGGAGAAGGGTGAGAAAATGCACCTGCTCCGACTATTTTTTTGTTTATCGGCGTGAGTGGGGGGAGAGGAGGGACGAAGCGACCCGACTGGCAAGGCCGGAATGCCTGAAAAGTAGGGAGGAAAGCGGGGGAGCAGCCCGACTGGAAGGGCTGGAAAGCCCGAGAAGTAGGGAGGAAAGCGGGGGAGTAGCCCGACTGTCAGGGCTGAAAAGCTTGAGAAGTAGGGAGAAGAGAGAGGAAGCAGCCCGACTGTCAGGGCTGAAAAGCTTGAGAAGTAGGGAGGAAAGTGGGTGAGGGCCCTGACTGGAAGGGCTGGAAAGCCCAATAAGTGGGGTAAAGCGAGAGGAAGCGCCCCAACTGGAAGGGCTGGAAAGCCCGAGAAGTAGGGAGGAAAGAGGGGAAGCAGCCCGACTGGAAGGGCTGGAAAGCTCGATAAGTGGGGTAAAGCGAGAGGAAGCGCCCCAACTGGAAGGGCTGGAAAGCCCGAGAAGTAGGGAGGAAAGAGGGGAAGCAGCCCGACCGGAAGGGCCGAAATGCCCGAAAAGTAGGGAGAAGAGAGAGGAAGCGCCCCGACTGTCAGTGGTGGAAAGCCAGAGAAGTAGGGAGGAAAGAGAGGAAGCGCCCCGACTGGAAGGGCTGGAAAGCCCGAAAAGTAGGGAGAAGAGAGAGGAAGTCGGAACATTCAGAAGGACAGCTACAGAATTTCAGTCTTTAGCCGATATAATAAACAGAAAATCGTATAAAGTCAGACTTACCAATAAAGACGATTGGGATGTAGTGAAATCACAGAAGTCAGAAAAGGGAGGCTAAAGATGAATATATCGAAGAATGTTACTATTTTTGCAGGGATAGAATCCGGTAACAGCACAGCCAATAAAGCGGAGGGCAAAAGAGGGAAAATTGCAGAGGATAAGCAGCTGAAAAAAGACTCTATATTTGCCGGCAGCCTGAATGGGGAATTATTTTCTGATAAAATTCTGGAAAAGAAAAAAGAAGCACAGAAAAAGGCCATGCAGGTAGTAGGTGATGCTTGGACGGGTGACCAAAATATTGATGATGATTTGCAAAAAAGACGGGATTTACTCAATAAGCTGGGAAAAGACAATGCGGCTGCACTACGGGAAATCAGAGAAATCAGCAGACAGCAGGAAGCACTGAAAGAGGAATATGGGATTAGTGATGACAGCAAGGAGCAACAGGATTTAGAGCTGATTCGTCGATATAACCGGATGTTAAGTAATGAGATGCGTGGTAAGCTCAGTGGAGGTGACAGCCTGACAAAGGGAGAACTGGATTATGTGATGAAGCTTAAGGCAGAGGGACTTACAGATTACCAGACGAAGCAGCTGCAGTTGGATGAAGCAAAAAGTATTTATCAATCCAGCGTAGATAAGAATAATCAGACTATTATTGAGGAAAATGCAGTTATCCGAGGGATAAGATTGGAGCGACTGAAAAGTGATCCTATGGTGTCAGCCAAGCATGAGGCTAAGGCTATCAGAGAGGCAGCTGCCGATGAAATTGTAGGTATGGTGGTGGAACAGGCCAAAGAATACCTTGATGAGAAAAAAGAAGAGGCTGACAAAAAGGGTGAGAGGCAGGAGGAAAAGCAGGAACAGCTTGAAGAATTTATTGAGGCACAGAAGGAGAAACGGAAGGAAACCGATGAAGTTTTTGAAGATATGCCTGTAGAGGAAATGCTTGACCTTGCTCAGGTGAAAAACGATATTAAGCAGGAAGTAGAAAAAATTGTAGATAAAATGGCCTTGGTGGCAGAGGACATCAAGGGAGCT
>JBJELS010000171.1:0-10110 GCA_051879275.1 Lachnospiraceae bacterium | reverse complement strand
ACAGCTGCTGAAGGTACCCAAGCTGGGGCCCAAGGCCTTTGAGCAGTGCGCCGGATTTATGCGTATTACAGACGGAAGCAATCCTTTGGATGCAACCAGTGTTCATCCGGAATCTTACGAGGCTACCATGCAGCTGCTGGATAAACTGGGGCTGACCATGGAGGATATAAAAGAGATTCAGAAGCAGGCTGCCGCCAGAAACGGGCAGAAGAAAAAGGAAGTATCGAAAAAACCGATTAAAAAGCAGATGGTTATCCGCAATACCAATACGGCTATGGGGAAGGCATTGGCAGCAGCAATGGCAGGACAGGATCTCCTCCGTGATGAGAGTCATAAGCAGGCGACACAGGAGATTTCCTGTCTGGAAAAGCGGGTTAAGGATAAGAAAAAAATGGCTGAGGAGCTGGGTATCGGGGAGCCTACACTGACGGATATTTTGAAAGAGCTGGAAAAGCCGGCCAGGGACCCCAGAGAGGATATGCCTAAGCCGATTTTAAGAAGTGATATTCTGGAAATGAAGGACCTGAAGCAGGGAATGATTTTAAAGGGAACCGTAAGAAATGTCATTGATTTCGGAGCCTTTGTAGATATAGGAGTCCATCAGGATGGACTGGTGCATATTTCCCAGATTACGGATAAGTATATTAAGCATCCCCTGGAGGCTGTAAGTATAGGAGATGTGGTGGATGTACAGGTTCTTTCGGTGGATATGGCCAAAAAGCGGATTGGACTTACCATGAAGCTGAACAACAATTAAGAAAAAGCTGCTAAAGCAGCAGAATGAGAGGGCCCGGGAAAGAAAGCTTTCTTTCCCGGCAGAATTTGTGCTGACGCACAAATTACTTACGATTAAAAAGCTGCTAAAGCAGCAGAATGAGAGGAAGAAATGTTTAGTGATTTATTTACGGAGCTGGGGAAAAATTTACTGTTCGTATTGGAATTTTTAGGTGTAGTAGCAGTCCTGTTTATTATTGCTTATGTGGTGGAAAAATGGGAGAAAAAGCGTAATGGCTCCTTAGAAAGAGTTTTAAGCACCCGAAAGGTTGCTATGATCGGCATGTTTTCAGCCATTGCCGCAGTGCTGATGTTCTTTGAGGTACCGGTTCCCTTTGCTCCCGGTTTTTATAAAATTGATTTGAGTGAGCTTCCGGTATTGATAGCAGCCTTTGCCTTTGGGCCGGTTGCAGGAGTTTTGACAGAGTTTGTTAAAATCATTTTAAATTTATTAACGGATTCCACTACAACAGCCTTTGTGGGAGAGCTGGCAAACTTTGCCGTTGGATGTTCATTTATCCTTCCGGCTTCCATTATCTATACCTTTAAGAAAAGCAAAAAACAGGCAGTAATTTCCTGTATTATCGGTACGGCGATTATGACCGTTTTTGGAACTGCCTTTAATGCAGTCTATCTTTTGCCTAAGTTTGCCGAATTATACGGGAAGCCTCTGGAGGCGATTGTGGGAATGGGGACGGCAATTAACCCGGCGATTACCGATGTGACCAGCCTGGTAGTTTTGGCCGTTGCACCCCTGAATCTTATAAAAGGCAGCATCGTATCGATTTTGACTATTTTGATTTATAAGAAGCTGAGTATAATCATTAAGGCACATTAGAGTAAGAGGAGAAGCAAGGAGGAAAAGATGAAATTTACAAAAATGCATGGCTGTGGAAATGATTATGTATACATCAACGGGGCAGCAGAGCAAATTTCTGCAGCAGAAAAACCGGACTGGGTCCGAAAAGTCAGTGACAGACACTTTGGAATCGGCAGTGACGGTGCAATTTTTATTAATCCCAGTGAGCAGGCAGATTTTGAGATGGAAATGTATAATGCAGATGGAAGCCGCTCTGAAATGTGCGGTAACGGAATACGCTGTGTGGGAAAATACGTTTATGATAAGGGGCTTACGGATAAAACACAGATATCCGTAGTCAGCGGAGGTCAAATAAAGTATTTGGATTTAATTGTAGAAAATGACCAAGTAAGTCAAGTGAAAGTTAATATGGGCTCTCCCATACTTGCGGCTAAGGATATTCCTGTCATCAGTGAAAAAGAGCAGGTGATTTTAGAGCCTATATTTATACAGGAAACAGGAAAAAGCTTCCAAATGACATGTGTGTCGATGGGTAATCCGCATGCAGTAGTGTTTGTAGAGGATGTGGATAGGCTGGAAATAGAAAAGATTGGTCCTTATTTTGAAAATCACAGCTGTTTTCCCAATCGAACCAATACGGAATTTGTTAAGGTTATAGATAGAAGTAACGTTCAGATGCGGGTATGGGAGAGAGGTACCGGAGAAACCCTGGCCTGCGGAACGGGCTGCTGTGCCACGGCAGTAGCCTGCATATTAAACGGACTGACTGAGAATGAGGTTACGGTACATGTTTTAGGAGGCAGGATTAAAATCTTTTGGGATCGCAAAGAAAATCTGGTTTTTATGACCGGACCCGCCGAAACCGTATTTGAAGGGGAAATTTAGAAAAAATAAACTCATTATGAGGCAGCCTTTTTACGCAGTGATATTTAATTAAGCTCAGGAATCGGTTTCCAGCCATTCCAAAAAGGAACGGGCATTATCGGTATAGCCACTGTTAATGACGATACCATAGTAGCAGGTGCTGTTGGGATAGCTGGAAGTCCGGGTAATACCGGGAGCATTGGAAATATTGATGCCTACGGGAACTGCCTCATCCCTTCCATCCTCGGGCAGATCACAGTAAAGGAAATCCTCTTTAAATCGAGCCAGCTCTTCTCGGGAAAGCAGAGAGGTCAAATCCTGAAAAAAGCCTTTTTCAGCGTACAGCCTGAAATAGTATTCGTCAGCGATAACCACATCCAGTTTACCGGAATAGGCCATGGCAGAAAGCTTCTGCTGATAAGTAGCGCTATAGGGTGAGGCGGAGTTTTCGGTAATATAGTAGGAGGAGTCCAAGACGGTATCCTGTTTTTTGGAATTAATATTTATATAGCGATTAAATCCCTCCATAAAGGTTGCATCATCCATATTGGGAAAAGCATTAATATAAGCGACAGAAAGCACGGTTTCCTTTTGAAACAGCAGGGTGTGTAAAAGGCTTCCGAAGATACAGGCGGCTATCAGAATAATAACGGCAGGAACCTTGTAGTAATTCCAGTAATATTCCCATTGCTTCTTAAGGGGCTTGCCCTTAAGCTTCTTACGCTGGAGACGAATCTCCTCTCTCATGGAATAGGTATTAGACATAATTGCTCTCCATTGTAGTTCTTATTGTGTTTTATGATAATCAGATAAAACAGCCCTGTCAATTAAGGGAAAGTAAAGAATATAAAAAAAATATAAAGCAGTATTTTCATTGCAACTTTTTTACAAATGTACTAAACTGAAAGAAATATGTGGAATAAAAATACGAGGTGTTGGAAGAATGATAAATGAATCCTATATTGAGGTGATGGTGCAAAGAAAGAGTTCACCACTTATTCGGGCAGGAATAGTGATTATGGGAGGACTGACAGGGATTTCTGTATTAGGAGTCATTATCGGTCTTTGGCCGGCACTGATTCTTGCCATAATCTTTGGCCTGGCATCTTATCTGCTGTCTCTCTACAGTGCAATAGAATATGAATATACCTATGTGGATAAAGAGCTGCAGATTGATCGGATTCTGGGAAAAAGCAGAAGAAAAAGGATGGAGACGCTGGATTTGACCAAAATGGAGATTATGGCTCCCGTGGGCTCTCACCAGCTGGATGGATTTAAGGGAAAAAATCAGAAGGTGACAGATTACAGTACCGGAGAGAAGAAGCAGCCGGAAGCCAGATACCTGTTGTGTATGAATGACCGACAGCTGATTTTTGAGCCGGGAGAAGCCCTGGTTAGTATGATTCGCAATGTTGCTCCGCGAAAGGTTTTTACCTGGTAAGGGATAAACCATTGACAGGTCTTTCAGCTTTTGCTACAATCTTTCAAACCTATAACTGGCAGCGTATTGTTTTACCATTGATACATTAACATAAAGAAACAGACAGGAGGAAAGAAAATGGGTCAGATTATCGGAGAAGGAATTACCTTTGATGACGTGCTGCTTGTACCGTCACGGTCAGATGTTATTCCCAATGAGGTGGATATCACCACCTGGCTTACCAAAACAATCAAATTAAACATTCCCTTGATGAGTGCGGGAATGGATACCGTTACCGAGCACAGAATGGCAATTGCCATGGCCAGGCAGGGAGGTATCGGTATTATTCATAAGAATATGTCGATTGAGGAACAGGCAGAGGAAGTGGACAAGGTTAAGAGGTCGGAGAATGGCGTAATTTCGGATCCCTTTTCCCTGACCCCTGATCATACATTGGCGGATGCAGATGAGCTGATGGGAAAATATCGTATTTCCGGTGTGCCCATTACGGATGTGGGGAGCAGGAAGCTGGTAGGGATTATTACTAATCGTGATTTGAAGTTTGAGACCGATTTTTCCAAAAAAATAAGTGAATCCATGACTTCAGAGGGCCTGGTTACAGCTCATGAAGGAATTACGCTGGAAGAGGCTAAACAGATTTTAGGCAGGGCGAGAAAAGAAAAGCTGCCTATTGTAGATGATGATTTTCAGCTGAAGGGGCTGATTACCATTAAGGATATTGAGAAAGCAATCAAATATCCTCTGGCAGCCAAGGATGAGCAGGGAAGATTATTATGTGGTGCCGGAGTGGGAATTACCGCCAATGTACTGGAACGGGTAGAGGCTCTGGTGAATGCCAAAGTGGATGTGGTGGTTTTGGATTCCGCTCACGGTCATTCAGCCAATGTAATAAACTGTGTAAAGATGATTAAGGAAAAGTTTCCTGAACTGCCTGTAATTGCAGGTAATGTGGCAACCGGTATGGCTACCAGAGATTTGATTGAGGCAGGAGCAGATGCTATTAAAGTAGGTATAGGGCCGGGCTCCATTTGTACCACCCGTGTGGTTGCCGGTATTGGCGTTCCCCAGATCAGTGCAGTAATGGATTGCTATGCAGTAGCAAAGGAGTATGGGATTCCTATTATTGCTGATGGAGGTATCAAGTATTCCGGAGATTTAACCAAAGCCATTGCTGCCGGTGGCTCTGTATGTATGATGGGAAGTATGTTTGCCGGCTGCGACGAAAGTCCTGGGGATTTTGAATTGTTCCAGGGAAGAAAATATAAGGTTTATCGTGGTATGGGCTCAATTGCGGCAATGGAAAACGGAAGCAAGGATCGTTACTTCCAGACTAATGCCAAGAAGCTGGTACCGGAAGGTGTGGAAGGACGGGTTGCCTACAAGGGAATGGTTGAGGATACCGTATTCCAGCTGTTGGGAGGTTTGCGTGCCGGTATGGGCTATTGCGGAACCCAATCCATTGCAGAGCTGCAGCAGAATGGAAAATTTGTCAAGATTTCTGCCGCCTCTCTGAAGGAAAGTCATCCCCACGATATCCATATTACTAAGGAAGCTCCTAACTACAGTGTGGATGACCGTTAACTATAGAAAAGCCCTGAGGTTAGCTACCCGAGTGCGTTTGTTACTACGCACAAGTTGGATAGTATAATCTCAGGGCTTTATAATACATTTATTTTTCGATTTTCATCTTTATCTGTAAGTGGGCTTATGATAAAATAGACACAAGTGAGTGAAAGGATTTGGAGGAAAACAAATAGGATGAGTGATGTAAATAATGTAGAAAAGACAGAGAAGGGAGAAATCAGAGAGGAACCGGTTTCCCGCAACTTTATTGAGCAGATCATTGATAAGGACCTGGCAGAGGGAGTGTATGATACGGTACATACCCGTTTTCCGCCGGAGCCTAACGGATACCTCCATATCGGTCATGCCAAGAGTATTTTGTTAAATTACGGTCTGGCCGTAAAATACGGCGGTAAGTTTAATATGCGTTTTGATGATACCAATCCCACAAAGGAGCGAATTGAATTTGTGGAGTCAATTAAGAAGGATATTCAGTGGCTGGGAGCCGATTGGGAGGACAGGCTATTTTTTGCCTCTGACTATTTTCAGGAGATGTATGAGGGTGCGGTCAAACTGATTAAGAAGGGCAAGGCCTATGTATCGGATCTGACCGCAGAGCAAATCAGGGAATATCGAGGGACTTTGACGGAGCCCGGCAGGGAAGACCCAGGCTCCTTAAGAAGTATAGAAGAGAATCTTCGCTTGTTTGAAGAGATGAAGAATGATAAGTTTCAGGATGGGGAGAAGGTCTTACGGGCAAGAATCGATATGTCTTCTCCTAATATGAATATGCGGGATCCGGTTATTTATCGTGTGGCACATATGTCTCACCATAATACCGGAGATGAGTGGGTAATTTACCCCATGTATGATTATGCTCATCCCATAGAGGATGCCATTGAGGGAATTACCCACTCCATCTGTACGCTGGAATTTGAAGATCACAGGCCTCTCTATGACTGGGTGGTGCGGGAGCTGGAGTATCCCCATCCTCCTAAGCAGATTGAGTTTGCCAAGCTGTATCTTACTAATGTGGTTACCGGCAAACGCTACATTAAGAAGCTGGTAGAAGAAGGAATTGTGGATGGCTGGGATGACCCCCGTCTGGTTTCCATTGCGGCCTTAAGAAGAAGAGGCTTTACTCCTGAATCAATTAAGATGTTTGTGGAGCTTTGCGGTGTCAGTAAAAGTAATTCCTCTGTAGACTATTCCATGCTGGAGTATTGTATCCGTGAAGACTTAAAGCTGAAAAAATCCCGTATAATGGCAGCTCTTGATCCCATTAAGCTGATTATCGACAACTATCCGGAAGGGGAGACGGAATTGTTGGAGGTTCCCAATAATCTGGAGAATGAAGAACTGGGAGTACGCCAGGTGCCCTTTGGTCGGGAACTGTATATCGACAGAGAGGATTTTATGGAGGAACCGGTGAAGAAGTACTTCCGCCTCTATCCGGGAAACGAGGTTCGTCTTATGTATGCTTATTTCGTTACCTGTACCGGCTGTGTAAAGGATGAAAACGGCAAAGTCATTGAAGTGCACTGCACCTACGATCCCGAGACCAAAAGCGGCAGCGGTTTTACCGGAAGAAAGGTAAAGGGAACTATCCACTGGGTACCGGTGAAGGAAGCGGTTAAGGCTGAAGTCAGACTTTATGAAAACATTATTGATGAGGAAAAGGGGGTGTATAATGAGGACGGTAGCCTGAATCTGAATCCCAACTCCATGACCGTGTTGAAGGAATGCTTTATTGAGCCGGCAGTGAAGGGAGCAGAAGCCTATGATAGCTTTCAGTTTGTCCGTCAGGGATATTTTTGTGTGGACAGTAAGGATTCCACGAATGAAAAGCCGGTATTTAACCGTATTGTTTCCCTGAAAAGTTCCTTTGTTTTACCAAAAAAAGATTGATAGATGGATACGAATGAAAAAAGAAGAAAAAGCCGTAAAACGGCAGAATGAGAGGAAATCATGAGCGAAGCGGAAAAACTCTTTGACAAGAAATACACCTGTCCGGTATGCGACAGCAGCGTACTGGGAAAAACCGTAAGAACAGGCAAGGCAAGGCTGTTGCGCACGGATATGGATCTGCGAAATGTATTTGATGGGATTGAACCTTTAAAATATGAGGTGATTATTTGTCAAAAATGTGGTTATGCGGCACTGGCCAAATTTTTTGATCATGTGACTACGATTCAGCAGAAATATATCACAGAGAAAATCACGCCTAATTTCAAGCCGTTGAATGATGAAGGTGAGGAATATACTTATGATCAGGCACTGGCCCGTTATAATGTCGCCTATGCTAATGCGGTAGTAAAAATGAGTAAGGCCAGTGAAGGAGCCTATATCTGCCTTAAAGCAGGCTGGCTGTGCAGAAGCTATAAGGAAAGTCTTGAAGCATCGGGCACGGCAAAGCCGGAACAAATCGAAAGGATAGCAAATATGGAGACCGATTATTTGCGGAAGGCCTACAATCATTTTACCAAGGCAGTTCAAAGTGAAGATTTTCCTATCTGTGGAATGGATGAAAATACGGTGGATTATCTCCTGGCGGTTTTGGCAATGGAATGTGGCGATTACTCCATTTCCTCCAAGCTTCTTTCCAAGCTGCTGACTTCTCCATTTTGCAGCAACCGGGTAAAGGATAAAGCAAGGGAAGTAAAAGAGGTGCTGGTAGAAAAAATGAAGGCTACAGGAGAAGAGGAAGAATAAGCAAGGACAGAATAAAAAAGAAAAAACAGGGAAAAATAGAAAGGATTAGGTTGAATACAGACGAAAGGCATGGTATGCTATACAGACCAACACAGTCAATGTGATAGGATGAAAAGGTGGGCGGTACAGAAATGAATGATAAATTCTTTGATTTGAAGCGAGAAAAGCAGGATCGAATGATTAATGCAGGATTGAAGATTTTTGGAAGATATGGATACCGTCATGCCACAACGGATGAAATTGTTAAAGAAGCAGCCATCAGTAAGGGACTGTTATTCCACTATTTTGAAAATAAAGTGGGTATGTATGTTTTTCTCATGGATTATAGTGTACGCTTTATGCAGCTTGAATTTTCCCGGAAAATCGATGAGGAAGAAACGGATTTTTTCATACTAGCCAGACAGATAGAGGATGCCACCCTGGGAGTATTGAAAAATTACCCCTATATGCAGTTTTTCCTGGAAAAGGCTTTTGAGGAAATCTGTCTGGAGGCTCTGGAAGAAAGTGAAGAGCAAAAGCAGGCCTATGCAGGCCAGCTGGAAAAATATTATGGACAGGCCAAGGAAACTTCATTAAAAGAGGGAATTTCCCTAAATCGGGTAAAAAGCATGTTTAAGTATATGAGAAAAGGAATCCTGATGGAAAATCTGGTCTTGGATACCATCCAGCCTGAAATGATGCATGTTCAGATTTGTACCTATTTAAAATTGTTGGAAGGGCTATGCAAATAGTCCTTTTCTTTTGCTGTGGGAAGGAAATTACTCTTGACTTGCATTATTTTTCTATATATAGTCTATAAAGATAAGTTAATAAAGGAGGAGATTTAATGAGTAAAGTAAAATCCGGTGTGGGACAGGAGGCCATTTACGATGCCAAAAATCTGGGAACACCTAAGATTCTGTTACTGGGGGCACAGCATATGTTTGCCATGTTTGGTGCTACCGTTCTGGTTCCGGTACTGACAGGGTTAAGTGTTTCTACTACCTTATTATTTGCGGGGGTGGGTACCCTGCTGTTTCATCTGTTGGCCAAGGGAAAGATACCTGCATTTTTAGGTTCTTCGTTTGCTTTTCTGGCCGGCTATTGGGCGATTGCTCCCAATCAGGAAGCGGAGCTTTTACCCTATGCCTGTTTCGGTGTTGCCTGTTCAGGTATTCTGTATTTCATTCTTTCTGCTTTAATCAAAGCCTTTGGTTCCAATAAAGTAATGAAGTTTTTTCCGCCTATTGTAACCGGCCCCATTATCATAGCCATCGGTTTGAATTTATCCCAGTCTGCTATTGATAATTGTTCTGCTGACTGGTTTATTGCACTGGTAGCCATTGCCATTATTGTGATTTGCAATATTTGGGGAAAGGGAATGGTTAAGATTATCCCTATCCTTCTGGGAGTAGTGGGCTCTTATGTTGTGGCAGCTGCAATGGGTAAGGTGGATTTTACTCCTGTAGCTCAGGCCGGATGGATTGGCTCTCCCATTGAATGGAATCGAACCGTCTTTTCCCTTTTTCCCGGAGCAGATACCTCTCTGCTAATTACGGCAGCCATTACCATCGTTCCTATTGCGTTGGCAACCATGGTAGAGCATATTGGGGATATTTCTGCCATTTCTTCTACAGTGGGGAAAAATTATATGAAGGATCCCGGGCTTCACAGAACCCTGTTTGGGGATGGTGCGGCAACTATTCTGGCTTCTCTTTTCGGCGGTCCTGCTAATACCACCTATGGTGAAAATACGGGGGTATTAACTTTGACCAAGGTATATGATCCAATGGTAATACGTCTGGCTGCAATCTTTGCCATACTCTTCTCCTTCTGCCCCAAGGTGTCTGCTTTAATCGGCTGTATGCCGGCAGCTACCATGGGAGGAGTTTCTCTGGTGCTTTATGGTATGATTTCTGCAGTGGGTGTAAGAAATATAGTGGAAACCCATGTGGAT
>JBJELS010000170.1:0-2174 GCA_051879275.1 Lachnospiraceae bacterium | reverse complement strand
GGAGTGATTGACACGATCCTGGTAGAAGACGGAGCTATGGTGGAATACAATCAGACCCTGATGACAGTAAAATAGAAGGCAGCTAAGCAAGGATAGGAAAGATGTTTAAACGAATTTTAATTGCCAACCGCGGGGAAATAGCTCTGCGCATTATTCGCTGCTGCAGGGAAATGGGAATTGAGACGGTAGCCGTTTATTCTACTGCAGATGAACAGTCTCTGCCGGTTATGCTGGCTACATACAGTGTATGCATCGGTCCTGAAAAAGCCCAGGACAGCTATCTGAATCGGGAGGCGATTTTAGAGACGGCCCGGCAGATGAATTGTGATGCCATACATCCCGGTTACGGTTTTCTTTCGGAAAATGCGGATTTTGCTGAGGCCTGTGAGGAAAATGGAATTACCTTTATTGGGCCTTCCTCCCGGGTAATCCGAAAAATGGGAGATAAGCAGACCGCAAGAAGTCTGATGATAAAAAATCATGTGCCTGTGGTTCCCGGTTCATCTTCCACTCTTGCCACTCTTGAAGAAGCAAGGAAAGAGGCTGAAAAAATCGGCTACCCGGTTTTGATCAAGGCGACGGCAGGCGGCGGCGGAAAAGGTATGCGTAGGGTTTTTAAGAAGGAAGAGCTGGAAAAAGCATTTTTCACGGCAAAATCAGAGGCGGAATCAGCCTTTGGAAATGGCGAGGTCTATTTGGAAAAGCTGATTTTGAATCCTCGCCATATTGAATTTCAGATTTTAGCGGATAACTATGGAAATATTATTCATCTGGGAGAAAGGGACTGCTCCATCCAAAGGAACAACCAGAAGCTTTTGGAGGAATCCCCCTCCTGGGCTCTGGATGACGAGCTGAGAAGCCGCATGGGAAAGGAAGCAGTAAAGGCAGCCCGGGCAGCAGGCTACACCAATGCGGGTACGGTGGAGTTTGTACTGGATGAGGATAAGCAGTTTTATTTTATCGAAATGAATACCCGGATTCAGGTGGAGCATCCGGTGACAGAGCTTTTGTGCGGCGTGGATTTGCTGAAGGAACAGATTCTCATTGCGGCAGGAAGACGGCTGGAGCTGACTCAGAACGAGGTAAGGCTTACGGGCCATGCTATGGAATGCCGAATTAATGCGGCAGGGCCGGGAAAAGTAAGCTTTCTCCATTTTCCGGCAGGGCCGGGGGTAAGAGTAGACAGCCATCTGTATAGCGGCTGCGAGGTCAGTCCTCACTACGATTCCATGCTGGCAAAGATCATTGTTACGGGAAAAACCAGACTGGAGACTATCCGAAGGATGAGAAGAGCGCTGGAGGAGCTGATGGTCGAAGGCGTGCAGACCAATACGGAATTTATGCATTTACTCACCTATCATCCGGAGTTTATCCGGGGCAGATATGATACCTCCTTCTGGGAGAAATACTGCGAAACCATAATGCGGTGGAATGAGGAGGGAATGACCTCAGATGACGACACATAATCTGTTTTTGCAACGAAGGAAAAAATTGCTGAAGCTGGATCAGCTCCGTAAGACAGGAGAGGTTCAGCCCAAGGTACTCTGCCCACAGTGCGGACACAGTGTAGAAAAAGATAAAATCAGAAGAAATCATAAGATATGCCCTCTCTGCCATTATTATTTTCCCCTGACTCCTAAAGAGAGACTTAAGCTTATTGCGGATGAAAAGACCTTTCGGGAGCTGAAAAAAGGCTTATCCACCAAGGATCCCCTTGATTTTCCGGCTTATCAGGAAAAGCTGGATGAACTAAGGCAAAGAACCGGAGAACAGGATGCGGTAGTGATAGGAACGGTGGAAATTGGCGGAATCCCTGTGGCTGTGGGGGTAATGGACAGCCGTTTTCTCATGGGAAGCATGGGAACCGTAGTAGGAGAAAAAATTACCCTGTTAGCAGAATATGCAGCAGTTAAAGGGCTTCCGCTGATTCTGTTTTCTGCCAGTGGAGGAGCCAGAATGCAGGAGGGAATGTTTGCACTGATGCAGATGGCAAAGACCTCGGCAGCTATTGAGCGATTCAAGGCAAAGGGAGGATTATACATTTCCTGTCTCACTAATCCGACTACAGGAGGGGTTAGTGCCAGCTTTGCCAGTCTTGGAGATATTATGCTGGCAGAACCGGAGGCATTGATCTGTTTTGCGGGTCCCAGAGTAATCCGCCAGACCATAGGAGA
>JBJELS010000169.1:0-2180 GCA_051879275.1 Lachnospiraceae bacterium | reverse complement strand
TGGTAGGTGCCATTGGTTAAAAAAGTGATGATCAGCTTCCTTCTGTCCGGATTACGCTCATGGGAAAGTATACGGTCAAAGGTTCCCTGAATACGAGCTGCCTGAAACAGCAGGTTGGCAAAATCAGAATCAGTGGCACTGTCACGAAACAACAGCTTAGCCAGCTTTCGATGCTCCTGAAAATAGGTACACAGTGCCTCAATACGCTTGCTGGGAGACCAGTTTTTTCCCGCGGCCTCTGTTTCATATGTCAGTTTCAGCTCATCAATTACACTGATTTCAATCTCCTTCAGAAGCTCTGCCGGACATCCATAGTGGTGATAAAAGGTGGAGCGGTTAATTCCCGCGGCCTCGCATAGCTCAACAACGGTAATATGCTGAATCTGCTTTTTTTCCATGAGCTGCAGAAGACTTTCCCGTAATAAACGTTTTGTCAGGGTAATTCGCTGATTTTCTTTCTTCTTCATTCCTTCTCCCATTTCTGATTATTCCACAGAGGACTGGCCTACTGTTGATTTCACACCATTGTAAAATAATCTGTTTGTTGCAAAAGCGACATGTGTTCATTATAATTTGAAGGGGATTATTTTGTCAAATATTGACGAATTATCTTTAAAGAAAACAGATTGGAGGAATAACTATGAGACTATCGTCTAAAACAGGCAGTATTATTCTTTCCTTATGTGAAGTGATCATTGGTATCCTTCTTTTGGTTAATCCGGTGGGCTTTACGGCAGGAATTATTATTTTTCTGGGAATTATACTGCTCATTCTTGGCATTACTAATGTTGTACAGTATTTTCGTACGGAGCCTGAAATAGCAGCCCTAAAGCAGAGCTTGACCCGTGGCTGTATAGGAATACTGGCAGGCCTTTTCTGCATGTTTAACAGTAATTGGTTCATTGCTGCTTTCCCGATTCTGACCATCCTTTACGGAATTGGTATGCTGATTGTGGGTATTGCAAAAGTTCAATGGACCATTGATAAGATTCGCTTAAAGATGAAGAAATGGTTTTGGACAGCTATCAGTGCAGCCTTGACAATCCTGTGTGCAGTCATTATTTTGTATAATCCTTTCAGCAGTACGGCTGTCCTGTGGATTTTCCTTGCTGTTATTCTGATTGCAGGGGCAATTATTGATATTATAGCAGCCATTTTTCTGAAGGAGGCAGATTTTTGATTGATCTGAAAGCAAAGCCCTTCTGCTTGTCAGAACAGGACTGCAGATGGGTAACCGATACGATTGCCCAAATGAGTGATGAAGAAAAGGTGGGACAGCTTTTCTTCGGTATTTCTGCTTCTTATGAGGAGACCTATTTAAAGGAACTGATGACGAAATACCAACTGGGAGGATGCCGTTATAATAATGCCCCCGGAGCAGTTATCCGTCGGCACAATGAGACTTTGCAGGCCAATGCAAAAATCCCCTTATTTCTTGCCTGCAACACGGAGTCCGGTGGGGACAATGCCTGCAGTGACGGAACCTTTATCGGTTCAGGGATTAAGATTGGAGCTACGGGTAAAGCAGAATATGCTTATTACTTGGGGAAAATGGCAAATGAAGAGGCTGCGGCAGTGGGCTGTAATATGGCTTTTGCTCCGGTATGTGATATATCCTACAACTGGGAGAATACAGAGGTGATTTCCCGGGCCTTTGGCAACGATCCAAAGCAGGTTGAGAAAATGAGCTTACAGTATCTTAAGGGAGCCCACACCCTTGAAGGCTTTGCCTGTGCTGCTAAGCATTTTCCGGGGAACGGTCTGGACTTCCGGGATGCCCATATGGCCAATAATGTCAATACCTTTGATTTTCGCAAATGGAACGCTACTTATGGAAGGGTCTATAAAGCCTTATTCAAAAATGGTCTTGAAGCAGTTATGGTGGGGCATATCATGCTGCCCAGAGTGGCAAAAGCCATCAATAGCAGCCTGAAGGACGAGGACATGCTTCCCGCCACACTCAGCCCTGAAATTATCACTGGCCTTTTACGAAAACGGCTGGGATTCAACGGTTTAGTGATTACCGATGCTACCCATATGGTAGCTATGACCTGTCGAATGAAGCGGAGGGATATGCTGCCAAAAGCCATTAATGCGGGCTGCGATATGCTGTTGTTCTTTAATGATCCGGAGGAGGATTTTGCTACCGTATTGAATGCCTGCCGCAGCGGAATTATTTC
>JBJELS010000168.1:0-2180 GCA_051879275.1 Lachnospiraceae bacterium | reverse complement strand
CCTCTGGAGTATTATCGAAGCCGAAGTGGAAATGCTGAAAACCAAAAGAGAGCATGTAGATAAGCTTCCGGGAGTAAAGCTTCCGGAGGATATGGAATTCACCACAGATTTAAAAGCGGCTGCTGAAGGAAAAGAGGTACTGGTACTTGCCGTTCCCTCACCCTTTGTCAGAAGTACGGCCCATTCCCTGCAGGAAGTGGTAAAGGAGGGGCAGATTATTGTAAATGTGGCAAAGGGAATTGAGGAAGCCACACTGATGACCCTGTCTCAGGTAATTGAAGAGGAGCTTCCCCAGGCTAAAACAGCCGTTTTGTCCGGTCCTTCTCACGCCGAGGAAGTGGGAAGAGGACTTCCTACCACAATCGTGGTAGGAGCCAGAGAGAAGGCAACAGCGGAGTATTTACAGAATATTTTTATGAATCAGGTATTCCGTGTTTACATCAGCCCTGATGTATGCGGAATTGAACTGGGGGCTGCCTTGAAAAATGTGGTAGCACTGGCTGCCGGAATTGCCGATGGATTAGGATACGGAGACAATACAAAGGCTGCCCTGATTACCAGAGGAATCGCGGAAATTGCCCGTTTGGGGATTGCAATGGGAGGAAAGGCTGAGACCTTTAACGGTTTGTCCGGTATAGGAGATTTGATTGTGACCTGTGCCAGTAAGCACTCAAGAAATCGTAAGGCCGGTATGCTGATTGGACAGGGAAAGACCATGGATGAGGCTATGGCAGAGGTAAAAATGGTGGTGGAAGGAGTGTATTCTGCAAAAGCAGCAATCAAGCTGGCAGAAAAATACCAGGTTTCCATGCCTATTATTGAGCAGGTAAATGCGGTATTATTTGAAAATAAGCCGGCAGCAGAAGCGGTAAAGGAGCTGATGCTGCGTGACAGGAAACTGGAGCATTCTGATTTACCCTGGGAATAGAAAGGAATTAAGAAATGAAGACAAATGTACAATTTCAGGGAACCGGGGAGTATGTAGCCTCACCGGAATTATTAAGTGCGGTAAATGTGGCTATTGCCCTGAAGAAGCCCCTGCTGATCAAAGGAGAACCGGGAACAGGTAAAACCAGACTGGCAGAAGCAGTTGCCGCCTCATTGGGAAAGAAGCTGGTTATCTGGAATATCAAGTCCACTACTAAGGCCCAGGACGGACTTTATGTGTATGATACGATTCAGAGGCTTTATGATGGACAGTTTGGGGAAAATGATGTTCATAATATTTCTGCTTATATTAAATTGGGAAAGCTGGGAGAGGCCTTTGCCTCTGAAGAACAGGTTGTCCTGCTGATTGATGAAATCGATAAGGCAGATTTGGAGTTTCCCAATGACCTGTTATGGGAGCTGGACCAGATGGAATTTTATATACCTGAGACGAAGGAAACCATCCGGGCGAAGCAGCGCCCCATTGTGATTATTACTTCTAATGCGGAAAAGGAGCTGCCGGATGCATTTCTGAGAAGATGTATTTTCCATTATATTGACTTTCCTGAAAAGCAGCTGATGGAGGAAATTGTAAAAGTCCATTATCCCGATGTAGATGGGGTGCTTTTGAAAAATGCCATGGATGTTTTCTATGATATTCGGGGAATCAGGGATATTCGGAAAAAGCCCAGCACCTCAGAATTGATCGATTGGGTAAATGCCCTGCAGATTGGCGGCATTTCAGCAGACAGGATTAAGAAAGAGCTGCCCTTTATCGGGGTGATTGTAAAAAAGGATGAGGATATGGAAATTGCCCGACAAGCCAATTATTAATTTAGAAAAAGGAAGGCTGTCTGGGCAGCAGAAGGTAGGACGGTATGTTTATCGACTTTTTTTACAAATTGAAAGAGGCGGGGCTTAAGGTAACTCTGGGTGAGTGGCTGACCTTTCAGGAGGCCTTGAGCCTGAATATGGCTGAAAACAGTCTGATGGGCTTCTATTATCTGGCCCGAATGATCCTGGTGAAAAGTGAAACCGACTATGATAAGTTCGATCAGGTCTTTGAAGCCGTCTTTAAGGGAGCCGCAAGGGAAACCGAGGTGGGGAAAAACATGTTGAAATGGCTGGATAAGCCGGAAATGAATGACCTGCTTCAGGAAAGTGACAGGGACTGGTTGAATCGGTTGGAAGAGATTAACGTGGACAAGGACGATGTGGAGGAGAGATTTAAGCAGCGTCTTAAAGACTAGGAC
>JBJELS010000167.1:0-10155 GCA_051879275.1 Lachnospiraceae bacterium | reverse complement strand
AGATGCTGAGGCAGAGAAGAAATTTAAAGAGGCCTCTGAAGCCTATGCAGTATTGAGCGATCCGGAAAAGAGACGGCAGTATGACCAGTTTGGCCATGCCGCTTTTGATGGAGGAGCCGGTGGCGGCGGCTTCGGCGGATTTGATTTCAGCGGAACGGATTTCGGAGACATTTTCGGAGATATTTTCGGAGATTTTTTTGGTGGCGGACGAAGCAGAGGCGGCAGAAGCAGTAATGGCCCCATGAAGGGAAGCAATATTCGAACCAGTGTAAGAATTACTTTTGAAGAAGCGGTATTTGGCTGCGAAAAGGAAATTGAACTGAATACGAAGGATGAGTGTAAGACCTGTCACGGTACTGGTGCCAAGCCGGGAACCAGTCCGGAGACCTGCAGCAAGTGCGGCGGCAAGGGCCAGGTGGTCTTTACCCAGCAGTCCTTCTTCGGTACGGTAAGAAACGTACAGGCCTGTCCCGATTGCCAGGGAACCGGTAAGGTAATTCGGGAAAAGTGTCCGGATTGCCATGGCTCCGGTTATATTCCCATGCGGAAACGCTTTGCGGTGGATATACCGGCGGGTATTGACAACGGTCAGTGTAAACGTTTGACCGGCCAGGGGGAGCCGGGCATTAACGGAGGCCCCAGAGGAGATGTACTGGTAGAGGTAATTGTAGGCCGTCATCCGATTTTCCAGAGACAGGAGTATAATATCTACTCCACTGTACCCGTATCCTTTGCTGTAGCAGCTTTAGGCGGTGATGTGATTATTGATACGGTAGACGGAAAAGTGATTTATGAGGTGAAGCCGGGAACCCAGACAGATACCCGTGTCCGTCTGAAAGGAAAGGGTGTGCCCTCCCTGAGGAATCGGGAGGTGCGGGGAGATCACTATGTTACGCTGGTGGTACAGGTTCCGGATAAGCTTTCCCACGAGGCAAAAGAGCTGCTTCGCAAGTTTGATGAAGAGACCGGCGACAGCTTAAATGCGTCAAAAAGAGTCAGCGGCGATGAACCGGACAAATCCAATGGTCATAAAAAGAAAAAAGGACTGTTTAAATAAAGAGAAAAAGAGGCTGCCCTCGGGGGCGGCCTTTTTTGTACTTAATGGAACAGATTTCCTTTATAAAACGGGGAAAAACGTTTACAAACAGGCTGTATCAAGGTATAATGAAAGCCGCAAGGAAAGAGATTTTTGGAAATTTATGGAAACGAAAATTGTTGAAATTCATCAGAATCAATTGAACCGGTCCATTTTACGGGAGGCGGGTCAAAGGATTAAAAACGGAGAGCTGGTGGCCTTTCCTACAGAAACCGTATATGGTCTGGGGGGAGATGCCCTGAATCCTGAATCCGCACGAAAAATTTATGCGGCTAAAGGCAGGCCCTCAGACAACCCTTTGATCGTGCATATCTGCCGCCTGGAGGACTTATCCCTTCTGGCCCGGGAAATTCCGGAATCGGCCCGGCTCCTGGCGAAACATTTCTGGCCCGGTGCCCTGACCATGATTTTAAAGAAGGCTGAAGGGGTACCAAAGGAAACCACAGGAGGATTGGATACAGTGGCAGTAAGAATGCCCTCTGACCCGGTGGCTCTTGAACTGATTCGTCAGGCGGGAGGCTTTGTGGCCGCGCCCAGCGCCAACTGTTCGGGCCGTCCCAGTCCAACCTGCTCTAAATATGTTATTGAAGATATGAATGGCAGAATTGAAATGATTCTGGCGGGAGAAGATAGTTGTATAGGACTGGAATCCACTATTATTGATCTCACGGCTCCCATCCCCATGATTTTACGTCCCGGCTGTATTACTCCGGCCATGTTGGAAAGCGTTCTGGAAAAGGTGGAAACGGATCCCAATATATTGGGGAAGGAAGGAGAAGAGCCACCCAGAGCTCCGGGAATGCGCTATCGCCATTATGCACCAAGGGGAGAACTGACCATTGTACAGGGAAAGCCCGGGGAAGTAACAAAGCGGATTAATGAGCTGACGGACATAAACAGGTCTCAGGGAAAGAAGACCGGAGTAATCTGCGTGGAGGAAACCCGGTCTTTTTATCGGGCAGACAGTATAAAGAGTCTGGGCAGACGGCAGGATGGACAGGAGATTGCAAGACAGCTGTATCGAATATTACGGGAGTTTGATGAAGAAAAAACAGAAGTGATTTTTTCGGAGAGCTTTTCGGAATACGGGATAGGACAGGCTATAATGAATCGTCTGCTGAAAGCGGCAGGACACAGAGTGATACAGCTTTAGCCCGTATGGTGCTGTTAAATATTTCATAAATAAACGGAGGAAAACTATGATAGCATTAGGCTGTGACCATGGAGGTTACGATTTAAAAAGAGCAGTGATAGATTATCTGGAGGAGAAGAATATTCCTTATGAGGATTTTGGTTGTTATGATAAAACCTCCTGTGACTATCCCTATTTTGGACGGGCTGCAGCACAGGCGGTAGCCGATGGTGAATGCGAAAAAGGAATCCTGATCTGCACAACGGGAATTGGAATTTCCATGGTAGCAAATAAGGTAAAGGGAGTACGGGCAGCATTGTGCTCAGACCCTTACAGTGCAAAGATGACCAGACTTCACAATGATGCCAATGTTCTGGCATTGGGAGGCGGTATTATCGGAAAGAATATGGCTTTGGAAATTGTAGAGGTATTTTTAAACACGGAGTTTTCTCAGGGCGAGAACCATATACGAAGAATCGCATTAATTGAGGACTAAGAGAGGAGAAGAGCAATGGCAAAAGTAGTGGTTATGGATCATCCGTTAATTCAGCATAAGATTGGCTATATCAGAAAAACAGATACGGGAACGATGGATTTTAGAAATACGATTTCTGAAATTGCAGGCCTGATTTGTTATGAGGCTACCAGGGAGCTTTCACTGGAGGATGTGGAAATTGAAACCCCAATCTGTAAAGCAACGGTAAAGCAGCTGAAAGGAAAAAAGATGGCCATTATTCCCATTTTACGGGCGGGGCTGGGAATGGTAGACGGTGTGCTGAATCTGATTCCGGCAGCAAAGGTAGGACATATTGGTCTTTACAGAGACCCGGATACCCTGCAGCCGGTGGAATATTACTGCAAGCTTCCCAGTGACTGTGCTGAACGTGAGGTATTTGTAGTGGATCCCATGCTGGCTACCGGAGGCTCTTCCGTGGCGGCCATTCAGATGCTGAAGGACAGAGGCTGTAAAAAGATTCATTTTATGTGTATTATTGCCGCACCGGAAGGAGTAAAAGCCATGGAAGAGGCTCATCCTGATGTGGATATGTATATTGGTTCACTGGATGAAAAATTGAATGACCACGGATATATTGTTCCCGGTTTGGGAGATGCGGGAGACCGCATTTTTGGTACAAAATAGTAAGATATACCCCGACAGAATAACCGGAGGATCAAAAGAGGAAACGATAGAAAATGAAGAGAAAAGATTATATCAGCTGGGATGAATATTTTATGGGAGTTTCCCTGCTTTCGGGAATGCGTTCCAAGGATCCCAATACACAGGTAGGAGCCTGTATTGTCAGCGAAGACAACAAGATTCTTTCCATGGGTTATAATGGGTTTCCTCTGGGCTGCTCGGATGAGGAGTTTCCCTGGGAAAGAGAGGGGAATATGGAAGAGACAAAATATGCCTATGTTACCCACAGTGAGCTGAATGCGATTTTAAATTATCGCGGAGGAAGTCTGCAGGGGGCAAAGCTTTATGTTTCTTTGTTTCCTTGTAATGAATGTGCAAAGGCCATTATACAAAGCGGAATTAAGCTGGTGATTTATGATGACGATAAATATACCGATAGTCCGGCCAGCATTGCTTCCCGCAGAATGTTTGATGCAGCGGGAGTAGAGTATCGCAGATATCAAAGGACGGGCCGTCTGGTGAAGATGGAGCTTTAACCGCAGAAAGGATGCTTAGTGAGGATAAAAGATATATACAGACGTAGAATCGCCATGATTCTGGCACTGGCATTTTGTGTGGCAATCATCCCTGCGGGTAATGCATATGCCACCACCACGAAGGAAAAGCTGGAGCAGGCAGAAAAAGAAAATAAAGAAACCAAGTCACAGCTGAATCAGACTAAAGAGGATCTGGAGGATTTAAAAGAGGTTAAAGGTACACTTGAGGAAGAGCTGAAGGATTTAAACAGCAAGCTTACTCAGGTCAGCGATAATCTCAATGATTTGGATGCGCAGATTGCCGTTAAGGAAGAAGAGATAGAGATTACAATGGCCAATCTGGAAGAAGCCAGGCAGACGGAAGAAGAACAGTACGAAAGTATGAAGGCCAGAATTAAGTTCATGTACGAGCGCAGTGACTATGCTCTTTTAGAGACTATATTTGCTTCCGGCTCCTTCAGTGAAGCCCTGAATAAGGCGGATTATATCGAACAGATTACAGCCTATGACCGAAAAAAGCTGGAAGAATATGAAGAGACCAGAATCCTCATTGAGGAGGAAGAGGCAAAGCTGCAGCAGGAAATGGATGAGCTGGAAGAGTTAAGAGAGGAAGTAGCAGCTCAGAAGAAGCTGGTTAATACTTATGTTCAGCAGACCGCTTCCAGCATCAGCAATTATTCCGGACAGATATCCGATGCAGAAAAGAAGATTTTGGAGCAGGAAGCCCAAATTAAGGAGCAGGAGGCCAATATAGAATACCTGAAAAAGAAGCTTGCCGAAGAGCAGGCCATGTCTAAGCTGGCTGCACAATCAAGCTGGAGGGATATTTCTGAAGTTACTTTTGAGGAAGGGGACCGGAAGTTGCTGGCTAATCTGATCTACTGCGAAGCCGGCGGTGAACCCTATGCAGGGCAGCTGGCAGTAGGTGCGGTGGTAATCAATCGGGTGCTCAGCAGTGTTTATCCCGGAACGGTAGTGGAGGTGATCTATCAGAAGTCTCAGTTTTCTCCCGCAGGAAGCGGACGTCTGGCCCTGGCTCTGGCAGAAGACCGGGCAACAGCAGCCTGTTACAAAGCGGCGGATGAAGCGATGGCAGGACAGACCAATGTGGGAAACTGCGTGTATTTCAGGACACCTATTGAAGGATTGACAGGAATCAGAATCGGAAATCATATTTTTTATTAACCGGTTATGACAGTCCAAATAGCCGAATCTATTTTACACAAGTTTGCTTGTAAATCATAGAGACGGCTATTTTTTCTTTACAGTTTTGGGAAAAGTGGTATAATCAAAATAGTATGTAAGAAAGGAAACCACATGTGAAAAATCAGAATAACAATGTCTTTCGATTGTTGGCACTTTTCAATCAATTTACACTGCACATGCTGGTTCCCATTTTTTTATGTTCCTTTTTCGGATACTGGCTGGATCAGAAGCTGGGTGGCGAAGTATGGTTCATTTTCTTCTTTTTTATCGGTGCACTGGCAGGAGGGCGGAATGTTTTTCGTCTGGCCAGAAAAGTATACGACAGCGATTCTACCAGACCTTCAGAAAGCTATGCTGCCAATCAGAAGAAAAGAAAAAAGAGAAAAGGAGATGGGGCATGAAAAAATTTTTTACATCAAACGAAACATTATTGGAAATGATTTTGGGTATTCTTCTTTTTGGAGGAGTAATCTGGCTTGTGGGAATCTGGTTTGTTTCCGATAAAATTCTCTTCACCACAGGTTTATGGCTGGGAATTGCCGTTGCTTGTCTTTCCGGCTGGCATATGGCCAGAACACTGGATCGGGGGATGGAGTTGGGAGCTCAGGCTACAAAGTATATCATTTCGCAAAATATGCTTCGTTATGTGGGAATTGTGATTATCTATGGTGTAATCTGTATTACACATATAGGCGATCCGATTGCGGCATTTATCGGGATAATGGGCTTGAAAGCAGGTGCCTATCTCCAGCCGCTCATCCATAGGATGATAACCAAAGAAAAAAGGAGGTGAAACTATGGGACAAAATGTTTTGTTATCTGCCGGTGCAGACATTGATTTTATGATTCATGGGATTTTTTCTTATGAATTTTTTGGAAACACGGTGTGGATAACAACTACTCATGTCTGTATGCTGATTGTGCTTTTGGTATTGATTGTTTTTTCCATTGTAGCAGGCCGGGTGATGAAACGGGCGACAGATGTGCCTTTAGGATTTCAGAATGTGGTTGAGCTGATCGTGGAAATGCTGGATAAGATGGTAGGAAGTACAATGGGGAAAAATGCTCCGAAATTTCTCAACTATATCGGAACCATTTTTATCTTTATTTTAATCAGCAATATTTCGGGGTTGTTCGGACTTCGTCCCCCCACAGCAGACTACGGAGTGACTCTCCCTTTGGGCCTGATGACATTTACACTGATTCATTTCAACAAGTTTAAATATCAGAAGGTTAAAGGAGTGATTAAGGGATTATGCGATCCCTGGCCGATATGGGCGCCTATCAATATTATCGGTGATGTGGCCGTACCCATTTCGCTGTCTTTACGTTTGTTTGCCAATGTCCTTTCCGGAACGGTAATGCTGGCGTTGGTATACGGACTGTTGTCAAAAATTGCCATAATCTGGCCGGCAGCCTTGCATGTATATTTTGATTTGTTTTCCGGAGCAATTCAAACCTATGTATTCTGCATGCTGACCATGACTTATATTTCAGATGCAATGACAACAGAATAGAGAAAATGAAAAACAAGATTCAGGAGGAAAACAAAATGGAATTTAATGAAAACTTTATTTTAGGATGTTCAGCAATTGGTGCGGGCCTGGCAGTTATTGCAGGTATCGGTCCCGGTGTAGGTCAGGGTATTGCGGCAGGTCATGCAGCAGCAGCAGTAGGCCGTAATCCCGGTGCAAAGTCAGACGTTACCTCTACCATGTTACTTGGACAGGCCGTTGCCGAGACAACCGGTCTGTATGGTTTGCTGGTTGCAATGCTTCTGTTATTTGTAAAGCCTTTATTACCATAAGCCTTCTTAAGCTTAAATCACAACGAAAGGAGGCAGCAACTTGAATAGATTACTAAGTACCGCCAGTGTACTTGCAGAGGCAGTTATGGAGCCCAGATTGTTTGATTTGGATTTTCAGCTGTTGGCAGATGCTCTATTGACTATTATTGCCGTATTCGCTCTGTTTTTGATCATGTCTTATTTTTTGTTTAATCCGGCCAGAGCCTTTCTGCAGAAAAGACAGGAAAAAATCAAAACCCAGCTGGATGATGCCGAGGCAAATCAGGAAAAGGCAAATGCACTTCGTGAAGAGTATGAGGCTAAGTTAAAGAACATTAACAAAGAGGCTGAAGAAATTTTAAGTGAAGCCAGAAAAAAAGCACTTGCTAATGAGAATCGGATTATTGCTGAAGCAAAGGAAGAGGCAGCAGCCATTCTGGAGCGTGCAAGGCAGGAAGCTGATTTGGAGAAGCAGAGAATAGCAGACGAAGTGAAAAAAGAGATTGTTTCTGTAGCAGCGCTGATGGCAGGCAAGGTAGTGGCATCTTCTATAGATGTACAAATACAGGATGGCCTGATTGATGAAACATTGAAGGAAATAGGTGACAGTACATGGCTAAGCTAATATCGAAAACATATGGTGATGCTTTGTTTGAACTGGCTGTAGAAGAATCCGCAGCAGATGCAGTGCTGGAAGAAATCACCGGCATTCGTCAGGTACTGTGTGATAATCCGGAATATCTTCGTTTTTTAACGAATCCCAGAATCCCTGCTGAAGAAAAGGTAAGAACAACAGAAGAAATTTTTACCGGAAGAATCAGCAAAGGACTGGTAGGGTTTTTTTGCCTGATCATTATGAAGGGCAGAAGTACTTCTCTTTTTGAGATATTGGATTATTTTATCGATAGGATGAAGGAATATAAGGGAATCGGAGTTGCTTATGTGACCACTCCCCAAACACTCAAAATCGATAAGAAAGAACGAATCCGGGAAAAATTACTGAGTACTACTTCTTTTCAGGAAATGGAAATGCATTATGAAGTGAATCCTGAGTTATTGGGAGGAATGCAGATCCGAATCGGAGATCGAGTAATAGACAGCAGTATTCAGACAAAACTGAACCGGTTACAGAAAGAACTGCTGAATCTGCAGGTTTAGCAGAAGCAATAGTAACGTAAAAGGTAAATAAGAAGAAAGGTGCGTAAGATCCATGAATTTAAGACCAGAAGAGATCAGTTCAGTCATTAAGGATCAGATAAAGAGATATGCCGCAGATATGGAAGTATCTGACGTGGGTACCGTTATTCAGGTGGCCGATGGTATAGCTCGTGTACACGGCCTGGAAAATGCAATGCAGGGAGAGCTTTTGGAGTTTCCCGGTGAAGTATACGGAATGGTATTGAACCTGGAAGAGGATAACGTTGGTGCGGTTTTATTAGGAAACCATAAGAACGTTAATGAAGGGGATATCGTAAAAACTACGGGACGAGTAGTGGAGGTTCCTGTAGGAGATGCATTGTCAGGACGAGTAGTAAATTCCTTAGGGCAGCCAATTGATGGAAAGGGCCCCATTGCAACGGATAAATATCGTCAGATTGAAAGAGTTGCATCCGGGGTTATTACCAGAAAATCCGTAGATACGCCTCTACAGACCGGTATCAAGGCCATTGACTCCATGGTTCCTATCGGAAGAGGACAGAGAGAGTTGATTATTGGTGACAGACAGACCGGTAAAACGGCTATTGCCATTGATACCATCATTAACCAGAAAGGACAGGGAGTTAAGTGCATCTATGTAGCTATCGGCCAGAAAGCATCTACCGTTGCCAACATCGTTAAGACACTGGAAGAGGCCGGAGCAATGGCTTATACCACAGTAGTAGTTTCTACTGCCAGTGAGCTGGCTCCCTTGCAGTATATTGCTCCTTATTCCGGCTGTGCCATTGGTGAAGAGTGGATGGAAAGAGGGGAAGATGTTCTGGTAGTCTATGATGATTTAAGTAAGCATGCGGCAGCTTATCGTACACTGTCATTGCTGTTAAAGAGACCTCCGGGACGTGAAGCATATCCCGGTGACGTTTTCTATCTCCATTCCAGACTGTTGGAGAGAGCGGCAAGAATGAATGAGGAGTACGGTGGAGGCTCTCTGACTGCACTGCCCATTATTGAGACTCAGGCAGGTGACGTATCTGCTTATATTCCCACCAATGTTATTTCCATTACCGATGGACAGATTTATCTGGAAACGGAAATGTTCAACTCAGGCTTTCGGCCAGCGGTTAATGCCGGTCTGTCCGTATCCCGTGTGGGAGGCTCTGCACAGATCAAGGCCATGAAGAAGATTGCCGCTCCTATTCGTGTGGAGCTGGCACAGTATCGTGAGCTGGCAGCCTTTTCCCAGTTTGGCTCCGAGCTGGATGCGGATACTAAGGAAAAGCTGGCACAGGGAGAAAGAATCAAGGAAATTTTAAAGCAGCCACAGTATCAGCCTATGCCGGTACAGTATCAGGTAATCATTATTTATGTGGCAACTAACAAGTATCTGTTGGATGTGCCGGTAGAGGATATTACCCGCTTTGAAAAAGAATTTTTTGAATTTTTGGATACCAAATACCCTGAGGTTCCTGCGGCTATCGCTGATGAAAAAGTGATTTCCGATGCTACGGAAAATACGTTGAAAAAGGCGATTGAAGAGTTCAAGAAACAGTTTAATTAGGAAAAAGGTGATAGATTATGGCTTCCATGAGAGACATAAAAAGGCGTAAGGGTAGTATACAAAGTACCCAGCAGATCACAAAAGCGATGAAACTGGTTTCCACCGTTAAGCTGCAGAGAGCAAAGCAGCGGGCAGAACAGTCTCAGGCCTATTTTACGGGAATGTACCAAACGGTACAGAAGATGCTTGCCAAATCCGGCAATATCAATCATCCTTATCTCAAATCCACCGGTTCAGACCGAAAGCTGGTCATTATGATTACTTCCAATCGTGGTCTGGCAGGAGGATATAACTCCAATATTGTCAAGCTGATTACACAGGGGGATTTTGAGAAGGAAAAGGTTATGGTTACCACTATCGGTAAAAAGGGTAAGGATGCCATGGCCAGGATGAAATACCAGCTGGCCGGAGATTATTCGGATGTAATTGAGGATCCGTCTTATCCCGATGCTATGGAAATTGCAAATGAGGCATTGGAGATTTATACCCGGGGTGAAGTGGGAGAAATTTATCTGGCTTATACCCATTTTAAGAATACGGTTGTC
>JBJELS010000166.1:0-2187 GCA_051879275.1 Lachnospiraceae bacterium | reverse complement strand
TATTGATTTCTCCCACCAGTTCACTTAGGAATTCCGGAGTCACTTCTTTGTTTTCCCGCTTCAGCTCCTTCAGGGCAAGACTGACCTCTCCTCCATGGGCTTCTGCCACATCCTCCATAT
Organism: Lachnospiraceae bacterium; assembly: GCA_051879275.1. Taxonomy (GTDB): domain Bacteria; phylum Bacillota; class Clostridia; order Lachnospirales; family Lachnospiraceae; genus SFDP01. The sequence continues at coordinate 2,067 of JBJELS010000166.1, read as the reverse complement.
AGTTGAGAATAAACCGGTGATAGTCCTTCTTAATTCCTATGGAATAGGACATTCCCAGCAGCACAACAACAACCAATACTGCAGTAACCACCAACAATACAATTTTTGTCCCTATGGAGTAAGCTGTGGATACTCCCCGATCTGATTTTTTTCTCCTATGCTTAAATAAGCCCATTTTGATTCGTCGCCTCACTTTATCTCTTTTGTCTGATTATTTTTATCCTGCTTATCTGTATATATCTGTCTAAACCTCCATAATCCAGCCCTCAGGACCTTCAATTTTCCCCAGTTGAATCCCGGTAATGGTATCATAAAGCCTCTGGCTTACCGGTCCGATACCGCCGTCAGCAATCTGCACCACCTGTTCTCCCTCTCTTAAATGTCCCACAGGAGAAACCACTGCTGCCGTTCCTGTCCCCCAAACTTCCTCCAGGGTACCATCTAAGGCTGCATCAAACAGCTCCTTAGCGGAGATTCTTCTCTCCTCAACCGTATAGCCCCAGGATTTACAAAGCTCAATACAGCTCTTTCGGGTAACTCCCGGCAAAATACTTCCGGTCAGCATGGGCGTAACAATTACTCCCTTAATCTTGAAAAAAATATTCATTGCTCCTACTTCTTCGATATATTTTCTCTCCACACCATCCAGCCAAAGAACCTGGGAATAGCCTTCATCATGAGCCTTTACCTGGGCCTTCAGACTGGCTACATAATTGGCCCCTGCCTTAGCCTCACCCAGACCTCCCCGAACGGCCCTGACGTATTCATCCTCTATCCAGATTTTTACCGGATTCAATCCTTCAGGATAATAGGCCCCTACCGGGGATAAAATAATCATAAACTTATAGGTATGGGAAGGCCTTACCCCTAAAAAGGGATCGGTAGCAATTACAAAAGGTCTGATATAAAGAGATGTCCCCGGTTTATGGGGTATCCAGGCCTCGTCCAGCTTTACCAGTTCTTTGATCGCCTGAAGATAATCCTCTTCCGGAATGGTGGGAATGCAAAGTCTCTCATTAGTGTTATTGGCCCGCTTTGCATTCTCATCGGGACGAAACAGCAATGTTCTTCCGTCCTCTGCCTTATAGGCCTTCAGTCCCTCAAACATTTCCTGTCCATAATGAAATACCATGGCAGAGGGCTGCAGCGCAACCGGTGCATAAGGTACAATTCTGGGGTCATACCAACCTTTCCCCTCCTCATAGTCCATAATGAACATATGATCCGTAAAAATCGTTCCGAAGGTTAAAGGATCCTCCGGGGTGGGAAGGGGTTTGGGATTTGTTGTTTTCTCATACCTGATTGTCAGCATTTTTTCACACTCCTGTTTGTCATAAAATAATCCGTCTATGATTTATTATTCTCCTAATTGACAAAAAAGTCAACTGTAAACCCATATTTATCCAACTTTTATTCTTTACTTTTCCCCCATACTGTGCTATTCTGTATCTGTTGTAAAAGCAACTTATATTTTTTATTTTTTTGGAGGACTTTGCAATGAACAAAGGTACAGTAAAATGGTTTAACAACCAAAAAGGCTATGGCTTTATCTCTGACGAAGCAGGAAATGACGTATTCGTTCACTACTCAGGTCTGGTAATGGAAGGATTCAAATCCCTGGAAGAGGGTGCTGCTGTTGAATACGAAGTAATTAACGGAGAAAAAGGCCCTCAGGCAGTTAACGTAGTTAAATTATAATCAACTACATTGCCTTTTTAATCATTATACGATGTGCCTTTTTTATTATACGAACAGAAAGATTTCATTTCTCTTTATTTAGTAAGAATACGCAAGCAGTTTAATGAATTAAAGAAAACGGCTGTTGCAGCAACTGCAACAGCCCATTTTTATTTTCCGCCAATTATTTTTTCAAATTTAAGATTTCCTCCAAAAAGATCCAGAGCGCTTCCTATGGTAAAATCAACCCGATTCTTTCCCAGGCTTTCCAGAAGCTCCAGGTCTTCATAGCTGTGTATCCCTCCGGCATAGGTTACAGGCAGCTTTCCCCATTCGCCCAAAAGCTTTACCACTTCCTGTTCAATTCCCCTTGCCTTTCCCTCTACGTCT
>JBJELS010000165.1:0-2211 GCA_051879275.1 Lachnospiraceae bacterium | reverse complement strand
ATAGAATATAGTATAGTCAAACAACAATATTATATAATATATAATATTATATATTTATAGAAACAAATCGAGAGGAGGAGCCCATGGTATTCAACACAGGAGCGGCACTTTTGGATGCCATTGTACTGGCAGTAGTATCCAAAGAGGCAGAAGGCACATATGGTTATAAGATTACCCAGGATGTGCGACAGGCACTGGAAGTATCCGAGTCCACACTTTATCCGGTACTCAGACGTCTGCAGAAGGATGGTTGTCTAAATACTTATGACAGAGAATTTGGCGGGAGAAACAGACGTTATTATCAGATTACAGAGGTGGGAAGTATTCAGCTCAGCCTTTATAAGGCAGAATGGAAGGTCTACACAACCAAGATTAATAATTTATTCAGCGATAAACAGGAAAAGTAGATAGACAGAGGGAGGAGAAATGGATGGCAAGAAAGGAATTTATGGAGCATCTGGAGAAGCTCCTGTGGGACATTTCAGAGAATGAACGCAGAGAGGCTCTTCAATATTATGAGGATTATTTTGATGATGCAGGAGAGGAAAATGAAGAGCAGGTTTTAAAGGATTTGGGCAGCCCTGTGCAGGTGGCCCAAAAGATTAAAGCGGGCTTTAATGAGCAGACTGCAGAATATTCTGAGCAGGGCTATGAGGATACGCGTTTTCGGGATGCAATGGAAATGATCGTAGAAGAAGAAAAGAAAAACGGGAAGGAGGCTGATGCCGGGTATGGTGGTATATCCGGAGAGAGAAAAGAGAGCAATATCGGTAACGGCTGGAAAATAATAGCCATTATTCTTTTATGTGTAATCGGTATTCCCATAATTCTTCCCATTATTTTGGGAGTGCTGGGGGCAGTTTTAGGAATTGCGGTAGCCATAGTGGCAGTAATACTTAGCCTACTGGTGGCAGGAATTACTATTTTAATCAGTGGTGCAGTGTATATTGGAGTAGGGATAATAAACTTTTTTGCTTCCCCGGCTGTGGGTCTGGCCATGGCAGGCTGTGGCTGTCTGTTGTTTGCTTTGGGATTGCTGATTAGCTGGCTGATGTTAAAGTGTGTTCTGACCGGTATGCCCTGGCTGATTCGTACGGTAGTGAATCTGGCACAGTGGCCCTTTAGAAAGGCAGGTGCTATTTAATGAAGAAAATTTCTAAAATTATATATAGTATCATTGCAGCAGCCCTGGTACTGGGTATCATCGGGTTGACAGCAGGAGCAGTCCTGGGGGCCCGGCCATCTGAATTTTTATCAATTAATTGGAAAGGCATTCACTTGAATTTGAATCTGGGAGAGGATAATTTACTATCGGAGGGAGAAATGGCAGGGAAGACGCAAAGCGGCAGTTTTTTATCAGAAGAAATTGACTCCCTGAAAATCAGTATGGGAAGAGGAGCTATGAATATTCTTCCTTCAGAAGACAATACTGTTATATCCTATGAAGGTCAGGGAAGGTTTTCCTGTGAGCAAAAGGGGAAAACCTTGGTGATTAAAGATAATGGATTTAATGCCTCTACGCCAATCGATCTGTACCTTCCCCGGAAGGTATTTGAACAGGTGGAGGTGGAGCTGGGAGCCGGCAGAATGGATATTGCAGACCTGTCTGCAGACCGCCTTAAGATTGAACTGGGACTGGGCTCGTTGGAGGCAGAGCATCTGGAAGCTATACAGGAGCTGGAGGTTCAGGTGGGGGCAGGAAGATTTTGGGCAAATTCCTGTATAGGGAAAAGGGTTGATTTGGAATGTGGAGTAGGTTCCATAGAGTTAACTCTGGCAGGAAAAGAAACGGATTATGATTATACGCTGGAATGCGGAATAGGGAATATTTCCTGTGGAAGCAGAATGGTTTCCGGTTTGGGGAGAGAAAAAAAGATAGATAATCAGGCCGAATGGAAAATAAATGCAGAATGTGGAATGGGACAGATAAACATTGATTTTTTAGAGGATACTGAATAAAGATAGCCCTTAATGGATACAGCAATTAAGGAGAAAACACAGCAGGAGGAAAATATGGAACAGAAAAAATTGAAAAAATCAGGTAATAACAAAATGATTTGCGGAGTGTGCGGAGGAATAGGAGAGTATTTTAATATCGATCCCACACTGATTCGTCTGCTTTGGGTGATTCTCACCATAGGAGGATTGGGATCGGGACTGCTTATCTATATTTTGGCAGCAATCATCATGCCGCAGGAGATTTAAACAGAT
>JBJELS010000164.1:0-2238 GCA_051879275.1 Lachnospiraceae bacterium | reverse complement strand
GTGCCGTTGTCTTTAAAAAATTTGTTCAGGATTTATCCCAGGAAAAGGGCCTGGAAAAAGAATTCGCCCTGTATTCTCTGGTAGAGCGTCTGGCCCCTGAGGTTATTGCCAAGGAACGACAGATTTATAAGGGCGTAAGCATCAACGTAGATTTCTATTCAGGCTTTGTTTACCATATGCTGGAGCTTCCCATGGAGCTTTATACCCCTATTTTTGCTATGGCCCGTATTTCCGGCTGGAGTGCTCACCGTATGGAGGAGCTGGCTAATAATGGCAAGATTATCCGTCCTGCATACAAAAGCATCTGTAAGGACAGAGTTTATACGGATATGGCTCATCGTTAAACCTAAAGGGCGTCACCTAAATGACGCCCCTTAATTCTACTTTATTTCTTTCAAAAATCTCTTCCGGGCAACGGAAAGCATTCCCATAAAAATCACCAGCCAGGTCATAAAGCTAATATTTATCAGGCTGAAGATAAGAGAATACTGAGCAAAACTCTCTGCCATCAGTCCCCCGATTCCGCTTAATATTCCCAAAATTCCCAGAAGAACCGCTTTCGGGAAGATATAGCGGATAAAGCCATCTATATCTGCTGAAGCCAAAAGATGAACACCTCTCCTGATAAAGATTCCCTCAGGAATCTGCTTTTCCTTTTTCATCATAACCGCCTGATAAAGAATCACTATGCTGCAGACCAAAATCAATATGTCAACTGCATTCATATTTTATACCCCTAAAAACTTCCTGATTTCCTTAACCATATCCTCTTTTTTGCAAACATGGTCATGAATCACCGGAGCACTGCGAATCTCCTGAATAGCCCTGGGAATCTCCAAATTGGCAATCCGGGCCAGCTCGTCAATCTGTTCCTCATCAGACAAAGCATCATACTTAGAATCAATGGCATTTAACACGCTTCTTCCGAATTTAAAGGGACTGGCTGTAGAGGCAATCACCGTTTTGGTTTCATCCCCTGTTTTCTCCTTATATTCCTCATAAACCGCTGCTGCTACTGCTGTATGGGTATCCAGGACATAGCCCGTCTTCTCATATAATGCCTTGATTTTTGCAGCCGTTTTCTCTTCCGAAGCATAGCCTCCCACGAAATCAGCCAGTGCTGCTTTCATCTCAGCCGTAATGTTATAGCTTCCGTCGGAAGTAAGGCTCTCCATCAGGTCCTTATTCTTTTCTGCATCCTCTCCGCAGATACGATAAATCAGCCGTTCCAGATTGCTGGAAATCAGAATATCCATAGAGGGGGATGAGGTAAGGATAAATTCCCTGTTTCGATCATAGCAGCCGGTCGCGAAGAAATCATACAGTACCTTATTTTCATTAGAGGCACAAATCAGTTTCCCAATGGGGATTCCCATATTCTTTGCATAATAGGCAGCTAAAATATTCCCGAAATTACCTGTGGGAACGACCACATTGATTCGCTCTCCTTCACGGATCCGTTCCTCTCTGAGTAGAGTTAAATAGGCATAAACGTAGTAAACGATCTGCGGCACCAGCCGTCCGATATTGATGGAATTGGCAGAGGAAAACTGATAACCCTTTTCCTCCAGAAAAGCGGCCAGCTCTTTATCCCCAAAAATCTGTTTTACTCCGTTTTGGGCATCATCAAAGTTACCTTCGATGCCCACCACATATGTATTATCCCCTTTTTGGGTAACCATCTGTCTTTCCTGAACGGGACTTACGCCATTTTTAGGATAAAAAACAATAATTTTGGTTCCCTTCACCTCTGCAAAGCCTGCCAGTGCCGCCTTGCCCGTGTCCCCGGAGGTGGCTGTCAGAATCACAATATCATTCTTTATGGCATTTTTCCTTGCGCTGGTCGTCATTAAATGGGGGAGAATGGACAGAGCCATATCCTTAAAGGCAATGGTGGCACCATGGAACAGCTCCAGGTAGAAAACGCCGTCTGCCTCTGTCAGCGGAGCGATTTCTCTCGTATCAAACTTTTCGTCATAGGCACTGTTGATGCAGCCTGTCAGCTCTTCTTTCGTAAAATCGGTAAGATAAAGCCGCATTACCTCATATGCCACCTGCCGATAATCATAATTCTTCCAGTCTGACAGCTTTCCCTCCAGTGATGGAATTGTCTCCGGCACAAATAATCCTCCGTCTCCGGCAAGGCCCTTTAATATGGCCTGGGAGGACGTTACCTTCTCTTCCTTACCTCTGGTGCTTTTATAATATAATTCCATGCTTTCCCTCTCTCATTCGGCT
>JBJELS010000163.1:0-2248 GCA_051879275.1 Lachnospiraceae bacterium | reverse complement strand
AATAAACATCTGCCCTCTGGGTGTAGGAGCCAGCTCCTGACCGGAGCCCAGCAAAAATTCTCTGTCCAAATCGGAAAGGATTCCTCCCTTACCGGACAAACGGGGAACCTTTCCCTCATTCATTCCCAAAAAAAACAGTGCTTTAACCAGACCAAGTCTAGTCCGTTCCATATCTCCCACCAGAATCCGATCTATCGCCTGAGGAATGATTCCCACCTGAATCTCTCCAAAGCCAGCATCCAATATTCCGGCAAATTCCTCCCAGTCCATTTTTTCCTCTCCCAAAAGGCTTACCAGCTGATCCAAAAGCTCCATTACCAGACGATAAATCTGAGCATACTCTTTCTCCTTACTCCTGTCCCCTGTCTGGGCGAACATTTTTTCATAGACCTTCAGCTTTTCCTGAGAGTGATTGATGGTTAAAAAGCTATACAGCTGCTCCACCAGTACCTTTACGGTTTCCCTTCTGGTACTGAAGCCTTCAAACTCCTTTACAAGCTGCTCTCTGAGCATATTCAGTCTTTCTAACTCTTCCTTCCCATTCTCTCCCTCAGGCATACGGACAAACAGGCTGCTCCAGCTCTTCCTTCCGTGGATTCCCAAAGCCAGCACATAATTTTCCAGCCTGTCTGCATCCTCCTTCTCCATTTGGGTCATTCCACTTCTCAAATAGTGAAATACAGCTTTCTCAGAATAATCTGAGATAAGTACTTTGAGAGCAGAACGGATATACTCAATAAATGGATTCAAGGTGATTTTGCGGCTTTTATCCATAAAGAAGGGAAGCTCATACTGCTCAAAGTATTCCTCAATCAGACTTCCATAGGCCTCCACATCTCCGCTAATAACCGCAATATCCCGATAGCAGTAGCCCTGGGACAGTAATTTCCGAATCTGCCGACAAACCTGTCTGACTTCCTCCTCCATATTTCCTGCCTCTATAAGCCTGATTCCATCTGCTTCTTCCCTATACACCTCTGCAGGTACTCGAAAAAGCTGCTTTTCCAAATGGGCAAGTATACGGCTGCTTTTAAATCTTCCCTGTCTCTCATCCACCAGAATCGGAGGATAAATCCTGCAGCCTGCCTCTATGGCCATTTTTTCCAGAGAAGCCTTCGTTTTCAGACTGAGGGAAAAAAGCTGTACTCTCCCTCCCTTATCTTCCTTATGGATAATTTCTCTATCCAGAGTGAGCGTGACAATAACCTCCTTTGCCCTCTTCATGAGCTGTAAAATTATCTGATTCTGAATAGGAGTAAAGCCGGTAAAGCCGTCTAACACCACCACACTGTCCGCTATCATTGCGGAATATTCCAGTTGCCTGGCAAGACGCTCAAAGGTTCCTTCCATAGTAATAAAGCGCTCTGCCAGATAGAGCTGAAAGTCTTCATATAAAACACTCAAATCCTTCAATTTGCCATAGAGGCTTCCCCGCATTCTGGAATAATCCAACATATTTTCCAGCTCTGTTTTTCCAATTCCATACTGCATAAATTCTGAAAGAGCAGATTTAATTTCATGGATATAACCCAGTCTTTTTAAATTCTTCCCCAATACCGGTAAACGCTCCTCTGCCTCAGCAGCTACCTTCCTCAATACCAGACTTTTTCCCGTATCATCCAAAACAGGAGTCCGACTTCCTCCGGCCTCCTCCAGAATCCGGTAAGCCAGCCGACCAAAGGAAAGGACATCTATATTCATAATCCCTCCCTTGGGGTGTTTCATCACCAGATCCATCTGTGTCTGCATGGTAAACTGATCCGGAACAAGAACAAAAAAATTCTGCTTTTCTTCTCTTAATGAATGTTCAATAATCCTCTCATATACACAGGTGCTTTTCCCACTTCCTGAACCGCCAAAAACAAACTGCAGTGCCATATATCCTCCTTAGTCTAATTCCTTCTTTTTTCATCATACCAAAAAAAGAACCTTTAGGCCACTGTATGCCTTTCAAGGTTCTTTTTCTTTTTAAGCTTTTGATAAGCTGTCTATTAAAATGGCTCTTTATACCTCAAAGTTTACTCCTGTATCATCCGGCGTATCTTCGTTAGAATTATAATCCTTCCCCGGCAAAATGGCATTCAGGATAATTCCTACCAAAGAACCCACAGCCAGACCGGAAAGACTGATGGTAGTCGTACCGATTTCAAAGCTCAGAGCTCCCAGAGAGGAATAGTTTATACCAATGGATAATACCAGAATCAGGGCTGCTATGATTACGTTTCTGTTTTTCGTAAAATCCACATGG
>JBJELS010000162.1:0-10525 GCA_051879275.1 Lachnospiraceae bacterium | reverse complement strand
CTTCACACCGGGTGCTGTCTTCAATATCTGCAGGGATGGTCTTAATACATCTGCTGTGGCATGGCATGCACCGGCAACCATGCCGTCCGCATCATTTGCCTTAACCATTACTATACCAAAGGTAAGGTAATCATTCAGCAGGATTTCTCTTGCCTTCTCCACCGTCATTCCCTTGGATTTTCTGGTTTCGTATAAAAGATCCACATACTCTTCCAATTTGTCACTGGTCTTAGGATCCACTACCGTTACACCGGTCAAGTCAACCTCCAGCCAGCCGGCACCATCCATAATCTTTTCTTCGTTACCCACCATAATAATATTGGCAAGATCTTCTGCCAAAATCTGAGAAGCTGCAATCAGAGTTCTCTTATCATTGGTTTCCGGCAGAACAATGGTTCTCTTATCCTGTCTTGCCTTTTCTTTGATAATGTCTATGTATGACATCCTTATACCTCCCCTTTTTTGTCATATGATAGTTGTATTATAGCGAAAATTTTTTTTGTATACAACAACCTTTATCAAATTTGATTGTACAAAAAGAAGCACAAAATTTGTTTAATCTATTGACAAAATTAAGTTTTTAACAATATTCTTTTTACAACAGTACCAAAAAAATCACGATATTTTTGGATATTTTTTATCCACTTTGGAAGGACTACAGGAAATGAAAACAGCAGGAATTATTGCCGAATATAACCCTTTCCATCTGGGGCACAGCTACCATATCGAAGAAACCCGAAGGCTTACCGGTGCAGACTACATTATTATCATCATGAGCGGTAATTTTACCCAGCGGGGCCGGGCTGCCATCATGGATAAATACTCCCGTGCCGAATACGCTCTGAGGCATGGCGCCGACCTGGTTTTGGAGCTTCCGGTCTGCTTTGCCGCTTCCTCCGCCAGATATTTTGCCTTTGGCGCCGTATCCCTTTTAAGCCGGCTGGGTGTAGTGGATTATCTTTCCTTCGGCAGTGAATCAGGAGATTTGGAAATAATACAGCGGATTTCCGCTTTTTTGGAAAAGGAACCTGCAGCCTATCAAGATGCACTCTGCGGGAAGCTGAAGGAAGGATTTTCCTACCCCACAGCCAGGGCCTATGCCCTGCAAAAACACTTTCCCAAGCTGGATCAGGACTTTCTGTCACATCCCAATAATATTCTGGGAATTGAATACTGTAATGCACTCCTGGCCTTCAACAGCCTGATTAAACCGGTTACCCTTAAGCGGCTTCACTCATCCTATCACGATACCGCCCTGTCCCCGGATGGATTCTCCTCTGCAACATCAATCCGGCAGGCTTTACGAGAGGGACTTTCGGATACTCTGGCTGATCATCTGCCGGCCTGTGTTTACCAGTCCGTTACGAAAGAATATGGTCTTTCCCTTCCTATAAGCACCAATGACTTTTCCTCTCTTCTGCATTACCGCCTTTTAAGCGGCTCCTTTGAGGAATATGCACTTTTTGCAGACGTGCATGAAGACCTGGCCAGAAGAATTGAAAATCAGCTCTTTTCCTTTACCGATTTTGAAGCCTTTTGTGATTTATTAAAAACAAAGGAGCTGACCCATTCCCGGATCAGCCGTGCTCTTTTGCATATTTTACTGGGAATTAAGCAGGAGGAACTTAAAAAATATAAGGAAGAAGGCTATTGCCGTTACGGACGTATTTTGGGGCTTCGCCGGGATGCCGGCCCTCTGCTGAGCCAAATCAAGGCCCACACTTCCCTTCCCCTTATTTCCAAACTGGCCGATGCCCGCTCCCTTTTGGACTCACTTTCCCTGCAGATGCTGGAAACAGACATCCGTTCCTCCCACATCTATGAAAGTGTGTTGAGCCGAAAATTCTCTGCTCCCTTCAGAAATGAGTACAGCAGGCAGTTTCCGATCCTATAAAGCCTGCTCTGCCGCCTCCAGGGTTTCATACCCGTAGGCTATGGCTGTATTTTTCATGATTTCTTCAGTCAGATTCTTTCCTTTCTGTAAATAAGACACAATAAATCGGCCATACAGATCCAGGGTGGTGTCTGAATAGGTGCCCAATTCTCCACGCAAATAGGTCTCAAAGGAGGTATTATAGGGACTATCCTCTTTTGTATGAATGCTGCGGCTGTTACCGGCCATTTTGGGATAAAGGGAAGCGAACTCCTCCATCCACCTTACCTGAATTTTCACGATTTCTTCGATGATGGCTTTCTTTTCCGGGGGAAGCACAGGAAGACTGGGCTCTATTTCCTTAAATCTTTCCGGTGCCGTAGACTCCATCATTCTCCCATATTTTTCCGTTACCGGATTCCATCCTTTCTCTATCGCATGCCGGAAATCCCAAATATAGCTTTTCAGCATTTCCTCTGTCCAGGTAAGATACTGGCTGCACCGCATAAGGAAAAAAGTATTTCGGTCGTCCTGGCAGTCCGCCCTTCCTCCTTCGTTATCCACCTGATCAAAGCATTGCCATTCCAGCTCCACCAGCTCCTTTACCAGCTCCTCCTGCAGTATAATATCTGCCTTCTTCTCCACTGACTCCTCCTTGTGTATACCCGGATTTACTATCTCTTTTGCATAATGCTCCAGATAGGTATCCCCGTTTTTTTGTACCAGCCCCATGGCATCCAGACGATTCAGAATCCGGACACAGATTTCCTCCATCAGTGCCTCATTATCTTTTCCATTCACCAGTGGTGTCATGGTCACCTGATAAACCAATTCCCTTATTCCATAGCAATCCAGTTCCTTGAGACCACGATAAAGCCATTTATAATAGGGGGCATAGGTACGATTCAGCAAGTACAGCATTTCCATGGCCGTCTCCAAAAAACGGCTGCGGCATTGCTGGGCACTGACATAGTCCTTTCTTAGCATCATCCGTCCATAATTGTATTGGCCATACTGTGACATTAAAGCTGCCTTCTGCGCTATACGGGCCCTCCAGACCTCTTCCGGATAGTAAGCCAGTAAGCATTCCCGGATTCCACTGAATATTCCCTCCGGATCCAAAAGGATTTTACCGCTGGTGGCCGTTCTCAAAGACGTCTCATCCAATTCCATCCATTCCCGAATACTCTCCGGGGCTCCTTCCAATCCGATTAATCGCTTATAGAAATCCTCAATAATACATACTCCCGTGCGATGGTCAGCCGTTTCCATATTATGCCGTGTTATCCCTCTATAGGTAAGGGGCAGACCTGCATACTCTTCTTCCAGCTCCTTCCCAATTTGCTGATAGGTATCTCTCGTCACCCAAAGACAGAATCCGGGTCCAAAATCATGATCCTGTGAAAGCTCATCTGAAAACCCCAGGCATTCTGAGCCTTCACCCGCCATTCCTACTGCAATTTTGTCTAAATAATCAGAAAATTTCTCCTCCAGCAGGGGCTTTCCGTATTCCTCAAAAAACTCCTCCAGCATCTGCTCTACCGGAAATTCTTTGCATACCCTTTCCACCTCTTTTAGGCAATCTGAAATCCGATAATAAAAATCCGTTTTACCAACGTATTTTTCCTGCTCGGACAAGGCTTTTTTATAATACTCCCGGGCCTCAGCATATTGCTTTTTCCGAAACATAAGCTCTCCCATTACCGCAAGTGCCGCCCCATAATGGAAATCATTTTCTCCTTCTTCCCGATAAATATTCAGTGAACGGCTGATGTACTCCTCTGCCTCCTCTATTTTATTCAGCTGCAGCAGAGAAGCCGCCAAATTTGAGCAGGTAGTAGCAATCTTAATTCTATCCCGGTAGGGTTCGATAATGTCTAAAGCCAGTCGTAATACCTGACTGGCTTTTTCAAAGCATTTTCTTTCCTGATATAATAGGCTTAAATTATTATAATAGCTGGCATAAAGGCTGTCACCGGCAGGCAAAAGCCTGCGGTAAAGCTCTTCCACCTTGTCGAAAAACCCCTGTGCTGCCTCCCACTCTCCGGCTGCCCTGCAGGCATTGGCAATGTTCAGGCAGGTTGTGGCATAATGAATCGTTCCCTCAAGTCCGTGACTCTCCAGATAAGGAATAATCTGTCTGCAATATGCCAATGACTCCTGATATCTGCCGGTATCCCGGTAAAAACCGATAAGCTCATTCACCACGGGAATAACTACAACAGGCTCATCCTTTCGGACAGCTTCTTCAAAAGCCCTGAGAAGCAGTTCCTCCGCCTGCTTGATTTCTCCTTCAGACAAAAATTGATCCAGGGTTTCCAAAATCTCGTCTATACTTTTCATTGTCCGCCATCGGCTCCTTACTCATTTTATTCCTCAATTTGTTCAAAACGGCTATAGAATTTATCTTCTCCGCAGACATGCTTCGTTCCGTCCGCTTCCAAAATAATATAATCCCCCTCACCGATAAAGGTCCTTCCCCTTCTGTGACTGATGTAGGGACATACGATATTTCCGTCTTCTCTGGTTATCTTCACCAGAAAATCGGTAATGATCCAACCGGAGGTTACTACATCCGCCCATAATTCAAAACCATCTTCCATTCCCTGCCCTACTTTGTACTGGGCTGCCTCGGCTTCAATAGGTGTTCTTCTGTATTTCATGCTTTAATTCTCCTTCGTCTCTAATTTTTAAAACTATGAATGGGAGCAGGAATCCTGCCTCCCCGCTGAATAAAGGCTTCACAGGAGAAGCTGTTTATGGACATAATGGGGGCATATCCTAAAAGTCCTCCAAACTCCACCGTCTCTCCCACTTCTTTACCAATAACGGGAATGATTCGGACCGCCGTCGTCTTCTGGTTAATCATTCCGATAGCCAGCTCATCGGCAATCATGCCGGAAATGGTACTTGCCTTGGTTTTTCCCGGAATGGCAATCATATCCAGTCCTACGGAACAGACACAGGTCATGGCCTCCAGCTTTTCCAGAGTAAGGGCACCTGCTGTCACTGCATTAATCATTCCCTGATCCTCGCTGACGGGAATAAAGGCTCCGCTTAGCCCTCCCACATAGGAGGAAGCCATTACTCCTCCCTTTTTCACCTGATCATTTAACAGGGCCAAGGCTGCCGTTGTCCCGGGAGCTCCTGCATATTCCAGACCCATTTCACAGAGAATATCTGCTACGGAATCGCCGATGGCAGGAGTGGGTGCAAGAGACAAATCCACAATCCCAAAGGGAACTCCCAGCCGTATAGAAGCCTCCCTGGCTACCAGCTGTCCTACCCGGGTAACCTTAAAGGCAGTTTTCTTAATGGTTTCGCAAAGAACCTCAAAATTCTCCCCTCTGACCTTTTCCAAAGCCCGCTTTACCACACCCGGTCCGCTGACCCCAACGTTGATGATCCTGTCTGCTTCCGTGACCCCATGAAAGGCTCCCGCCATAAAAGGATTATCATCCGGTGCATTACAAAAGACCACCAGCTTGGCACAGCCCAGAGAATCTCTTTCCTTCGTGGCCTCAGCAGTTTCCTTGATGATTTCCCCCATCAGCTTTACTCCGTCCATATTAATTCCGGTTTTGGTGGAACCCAGATTAACGGAGCTGCAGACTCTTTCCGTTACTGCAAGAGCCTCCGGTATGGAGCGGATCAGCAGCTCATCTGCCCCGGTCATTCCCTTACTGACCAACGCCGAGTATCCCCCGATGAAATTAACCCCTACTTTAGTCGCCACCTCATCCAGGGTTTTAGCCAAAAGAACAAAGTCCTTTTCCGTTTTACAGGCTGCCCCTCCGATCAAAGCAATGGGGGTAACCGAAATCCGTTTGTTCACAATGGGAATGCCAAACTCTTTGGCAATCTCCTCTCCGGTGGCAACCAGCTCCTTTGCGGATTTATAAATTTTCGTATAAATTTTTTTTCGCAGGGCTTCCAGATCACTGTCTATACAGTCCAACAGGCTGATTCCCATCGTAATGGTTCTGACATCCAGATTTTCCTGCTCAATCATTTTATTGGTTTCTGCCACTTCAACTATATTTAACATTTTTCCTCTCATTCTGCTGCTTTTACAGCATTTCAATTACAAATCCCAGTTGAATCGCTTGCTTAAATTCGATGCATGCTGTTAAAAATATCTTCTCTCTGACACTTGATGATTACACCGATACTTTCCCCTAGCTTCTCCAGTTCCTCAGCTGACTCCAGAAAATGCTTCTTACTGTTTGAACGATCCACAATCATCATCATATTAAAGTATCCCTGCACAATGGTCTGGGAAATATCCAAAATATTAATGTTGTTGTCGGCAAGATAAGTACAGACCTTAGCAATAATGCCCACCGTATCTTTTCCCACTACAGTAATAATTGTCTTTTTCATTCAGTCTTCCTCCGCCTTCCTTTTATGCAATACAAATTTTAGGGGATACTTCATCCCTCTTTGCTACGGTAATGGGAAACTCATTTCCCAAATATCCTTTTTTCTCCATTGTCAGTTCTACACGCACCGTTTCATAGGCCAGCTCCGGCAGATTATTCTCTTTACTCAAATGTCCCAAAACCACCGCCTGCAGCTTATCATGCAGAAGCTGTCCCAGAAGCTGTCCGCTTCTTTCATTGGACAGATGTCCCTTATCCCCCAGAATACGCTGCTTAAGAGCGTAGGGATAGGGGCCTACCTGAAGCATATTCACATCATGATTTGCCTCCAAAAACAGGACATCCATTCCCTTCAATGACTCCACTGTATAGTCGTTGTAAGTCCCAAGGTCTGTCGCTATGGCCATTTTCTTCCTTCCGTACCGGAAACGATAGGCTACCGGTTCACTGGCATCATGGGAGGTCTTCATGGGATTGACCTGAATATCCTTTAGGATAAAGCTGGTGTCCGCCCGAATGGGAACAAACAGCTCCTCTTCGATTTTTCCCAGGGCAGTCATCCTTTGAATAGCCCGAATCGTTCCTTCCGTAGCATATATGGGGATATGATACTTTCTGCTTAGTACACCCAGGCCACTGATATGGTCGGTATGTTCGTGGGTGATTAAAATTCCATCCAAATCTGCTCCCGAAAGTCCAAGACTGTTAAGTCCGTTTTCTGTCCGCCTGCCGCTGATTCCTACATCCACCAAAAGGTGGGTCGCCTGAGTCCCTACATAAATACAGTTGCCGCTGCTTCCGCTGGCGATACTGCATAGCTCCATATACAAATTCCTCTCGTTTCCTTCTTAAATATTTCTCCAGTAAATCTCCAGCTGATCACCATCATGGAGTTCTTCCATAAACTGAGCCGGTTTTCCGTTCAGTGTAGTTACAATAGCCCCCTGAGGCTTGGACAGATCAAAGGAAATATAATCAAACACATCTACAAATATGTATTTCGCCTTTCCCTTAAGCACCACGGGCGACTGATTCACTACTACAATCATCTGACGGGAAGGCTGGGATTTCACCCAATTGGACGGTTTGGCATCAGCCGTTGCCGAAACGGTTATTCCTTTCCTTTCCGTTTTCTCAGGATAATTTTCTTCTTCCAAAGGCTCCTCTTCCAAATCCTCGTATTTCTCTACAGTTGGAGCGGCTGAAAACTCTTCTATGGTTACGGTGAAATTCTCATAAACCCTTGTTCCCATATCAGCCACCGCATTATTGACATAGTAGCTCCTATGCTCCTTGACCGAAATATCCATAAATTTCAGAATCTGCTCCACTGTATAGTAGTTTAAAAATTCAATCCTGTCTCCACTTTGAATTTCATAAAACTCCGACTGCAGCACACCATTTACACTGGCAAATTTGGGAAGAATAACCTTCCTGGAATTGATCTCCACCACCAGGGTTCCCTTATATTCAGGTAAATCCCGTATTTCCATATGCGCCGGAAGGCCTGCTGTGGATTCCTGTACCTCAATAATATCATCCTTTTTAATTCCACTGTGGATATTGGCCGGTTTCCCGTTTAAGGTAATTATCGCTCCATCCCCTACTTCTCCACGGACAATTTTTTTCTTACCGTCCACCGTAAATTCCAGCTCCTGCCCTCTTTTGGGAAAAAAGCCGTCATTGGGGAATTTTGCCTGTATGGCTGCATCCGTTATGGTAAGGTGCTTATTATCATAGAGCTTAACCTTCTGGCCATTGAAGGAGACAAAAACAAAATTATTATTCTGCTCATAAAAATTAAGGCAGATTCCAATCGGTGTAACCAAAAGAGAGTTTTTTTCAACAGCAGAATCTGTAAATTCGATTTTCTGCATTACCTCCGAACCGCGGACAGCCACACGCTCGCTTTGGATTCCCAGCTTTTCAGCCAGCTTTTCGGTATAACCGTTAACCTTTCCTCCACCGCCTACCACAAATACGGCACTTACTGCCTTACCACCGTTTAACTCCTTAATCTTATCGGAGACCAGAGAAGTCATCTCCTCCAGCACCGGCTCCAAAATTTCATCGATTTCTCTGGTTTCTATGGTTTTTTTCAGGCCCATAATGTCTTCAAAGCCTACAATATCCCCTCTTGTGGAATCCTTTTTGATGCTTTCAGCCATTTGAAAATCTGTCAGACAATGAAGGGCAATCTGTTCCGTCAGGCAGTCACCTGCTTTGGGAATCATTCCATAGGCAATAATGCTGCCGTCCTTGGTAATGGAAATATCGCTGGTTCCTGCTCCCACATCCACCAGGGCAATATTCAGCAGACGATATCGTTCCGGAATGGCCAGCTGAATGGCCGCAATAGGCTCCAGGGTCATATTGGCCACCTGCAGTCCTGCAAGCTCCACGGCCTTATTCAGGCTGTCAACCACCTCATCCGGCAGAAAGGTGGCAATCAAATCCACACTGATTTTTCTGGCCTTATGGTTTTCCAGATTACTGATATGAAAATCATTAAGATAATAGCTGACAACAGAATTTCCCACACAGTAAAATTTCTGTCCATTCTTATTTTCTTTTAAAAAGGATTCATAGGCCTTCTCTACCGCAATAGAAGTCAGCGTATAGATATCCTCCTTACTAACCGGATGCTCCTCCTCAAATTCCATATCCGCATGGCTGCTGACCGTTTCCAAAACACGTCCTGCGGCAGCAATACAGACCTCTGCCAATTTTCGCCCGATTTCCTGCTCCAAAGCCTCCTTCACTGCCGATATGGATTCTCCCACTTTTTCAATATCATGAATCTGGCCATCCAGCATGGCCCTGGTTTCATGCTCCTTCGCTTTTTGTGCCACTACAATAAAGCGATCCCCGTCCTTATAGCCCACGGTTCCCACAATGCTCCTGGTTCCGATATCCAATCCGAATATCAGTTGTCCTGCATAGTTTTTTAATTTCTCCACAGGTATTTCCTCCTAAGCTTGTTTTCGCCTTTTTTGCAGGCGCTCTATCTCCCTCTGCAGCTGTGTGCAGGTATCTGCAAACTCGCCGCTGTTGTCAATAATGATTCCTGCATATTTACGAAACTCATGATCGGTAAGCTGATTTTTCATCATCTGCTGTATCTTTTCATCCGAATATTGTCTGCTTTCCTTCAGCCGTTTCCTTCTGCTTTCTTCATCAGAATAAATATACCATAGTTCATCCAGCCAGACCAGATAACCGGCCTCAATCAAAAGAGCCGCTTCCAAAAAAAAGAAGTCACTTCTGCCTGAGGTCTCCTCCTCCTTCATTGCCTGTAAAATATAGTCCCGGACTGCGGGATGGATGATTTCATTGACCTGCTTCAGCAGCCTTTTATCTCCAAAAATCAATTCGGCCATTTTCCCACGATGGATTTGGCCTTCTTCTTCCAGGATATTCTCCCCTAAAAGTTCAACAAGCTGTCTGTAGCACTCGGTTCCCGGTCTCTTCACCAGATGCCCCACATCATCGGCCATAAGAATACGGCTGCTGGTATGGCGGCTGATATACTCCAATACCCTGGATTTTCCACAGCCTACTCCACCGGTAATTCCTATTTTTATCACTATTTTGCCTCATACCAATCTGTACCCTGGTGGATATCCACTTCCAGAGTAACCCTCAGATTGGCAGCTCCTTTCATCTCTTCCTCCAATATCCTCTTTACCGCTTCCACCTCATCTGCTGCTGTTTCAATCAGCAGCTCATCATGAACCTGTAAAAGCATTCGGGATTTCAGCCCTTCCTCCTTCAGTCGTTTAAACACCCGGATCATGGCGATTTTCATAATATCTGCCGCTGTTCCCTGCAGGGGAGAATTCATTGCGGCCCGTTCTCCGAAGGAGCGCTGCATAAAGTTACTGGAACTAAGCTCAGGAATGGGACGTCGTCTGCCGAAGATAGTGGTCACATAGCCTTTCTCCTTTCCCTCAGCCACCAGATTGTCCAGAAACTCTTTCACTCCCGGATAGGTTTTAAAATACTGCTCAATATAATCTGCCGCTTCCTTTCGGGTAATACTCAAGTCCTGACTAAGACCGAAGGAGCTGATTCCATAAACAATACCAAAATTCACGGCCTTTGCATTCCTTCTTTGCAGCTCCGTCACCTCCTCCATGGGAGTATGAAAAACCTGGGAAGCGGTAATCCGGTGAATATCAGAGTCTCCCTGATAAGCCTCAATCAACCGTTCATCCCCTGACATATGTGCCAAAAGCCTCAGCTCAATCTGGGAATAGTCGGCATCCAC